>NZ_JBVVQU010000055.1:0-44977 GCF_055811555.1 Mesorhizobium sp. WSM4813 | reverse complement strand
GTGGCCCCCCCCAAAAAAAAATTTTTTATCAACCTCCCCCTCCCTGGGTGTCTGGGGGGGGGGGCCGCGGGGGGGGGGGGGGGCGGGGGGGGCGCGGGGGGGGGGGGGGGGGGGGGGGGCGCCCCCCCCCCCCCCGCCAAACAGGATACGTTGATTTGTCACTGCCGTGTCGCCGCCTCACTCAATGAGCAGCCTGCGAACGCTCGCCGCCCGGCTTCGAGATGTCGCTTAAAGCATCTCCGGCTTCTGCCGCCTCGCCGCTCGTCGCGAGATCGCCAAGAGAGATGATGCCGACGAGCCTCTTGTCGCGGTTCAGAACCGGAAGCCGACGCACCTTCAGATCGCCCATGTTCTCAAGCACATGCTCGACGTCTTCGTCATCGAAACAGTATTTGACCTCCGGGGTCATGACATCACGCACCTTGGTGTCAGGTCCCATACCCAATGCTACGCCGCGGATCGCGATATCACGATCGGTGATCATCCCGACCAGCCGGTCGTTGTCGCCCACCGGCATCACTCCGGCGTCAAGCTTGCCCATGATCTGCGCTACTTCGCGAATGGACTGTTCGGGGTTCGCGACCTGGACATTCCTCGTCATGCAGTTGCCGACTTTCATGGCAATCTCCCTTCATTTGCGAAGCCCGCCGCCGATGCGGTGTTGGTGACCAATGAACGAAGTTTTCGGCGGTAACGTTCCCTTGAATGTGCATTGGATGGCCCGCAAAAGGTTTTCAGCTGCAGCTGGAAGGCTGGGAAAAGCCTGCGCCGCGGGGTCTTGCGGCATGTCTTTGACGCGGAGTCGAACCACCCGACGTCACACTCCACTGAGCCTGTCGCTGCTGGAACCCTGATGGGCGATCCGACGTTCCAAGGAGATGAAGCAGCCAACGGAGAAGTCGAATGCAGCCCTTAGCCGCAAATTCCGCCAGCCGTCCCCGCGCGCTTACGATTACCCGGTTCAATGGAACCGTGACGGTCAGGTTCTCCGATGCGATTGTTGCCTCGACCGAGCGGGCAAAAGTGCTCCATGAAGATGGACACGATCCCGTCTTCTATATCCCCTTCGAGGACATCTACTTCGACCTTCTGGAGAAGACGAACACCACAACGCAGTCCTCGGTGAAGGGCACGGCGAGTTACTGGCGGGTTCACGCGGTCGGCGGAGCGGCTGACGACTTCATGTGGGCCTACGAGACCCCCGACACGCCGGCATTGGCTATCGCCCGCCATGGTGCCTTCGATCCCGAGAAGGCGCGGATCGATGCCGATCCTGCCGAGGACAAGCGACATACGCCTCACATCCCCGAGTAAAGCGGCGCTTGAATTTCCACATCGGCCCGTAACGCCGCAGGCGGCAATCTTTTCGTCATTCGGAGAATTCTTGGTCGATGATCCGCAGGCAGTCTTCATATTTCGATGTCGAGGTGCCAATCTGCTGTGCCTGCCACAGATTGTCGGCGAGATCTGCGCGCTTGACTGGCAGCGCCAATCGGTTGGCTGCTGCTCTGCGCACGAAGGCGAGATCGTCCTCGTCCGGCCGGCGTGTCATGGCATCGACTGCCGACACGATGGATGTTCCAAAACCAGCCGCCTCGAGCCGATCGCGGTCCCAACCGTCGCTTTTCTCAAGAACGTCGTGAAGGTAAGCAACGGCCTTTTGGTCGAGGGTTTGGACAGCGTCAACGACCCGGCGGCAATGTTCGATATAGGGCCGTCCGGTCTTGTCCGTCTGCCCGGCATGAGCTCGTTCGGCGATTTTTGCTGCGCGGTAAAGCACGCTCACTGCTTCGATCCTTGCTGGCCTGTGTGTTGATGAAACCAGCCTTTGCTCCTATGCACGGCGTGCCTCAAGAAAGCGTGTGGCGCGGTAGCCCGTGTCACGAACGCGCGACGATTGGCGGAAGTTCCAGAGCGCAGGCCAGACGCGCGGTGTCCGAGGCGGCTAGCCGCCGTCGGACGGTCCATCGACAACCCCGGAACTGGGCAGAATCCCAAAATCCTGTGACTTGGCACCTTGTGCTGCCGTCAAAAATCCGTCTGCATGGAGACCGCGCCGCAGCAACTCTCTCACCGCCGCCGACCGGCTTGGCATGCGCCTTTCGAAGCGCCAGTTTTCCAATGCAGCCAATTCATCAGCAGTCAGCATGATCTGCAGTCGTTCGGGTCTTTCCAAGTCGGCCATTTTTGCCCTCCAGCCGCTCAAAATTAGTATTTGTCTAAGATTTAGGAAGAGTCTCATCGCCCGTCAAGACCGGTTCATACGCTATCGGCATGAAAGGCTGACAGTTACTGTAATGCCTCGACGGCACAGTCTGTACTATGTGATAACTCATTGATTTTATGCGATAATTTTATCGATGCCCTTGCCATTCGGATCGATGTGGCGCATGCTTTCCAACGAGGGACAAACCGCTCCTGAAAGAGAGGGTTTTCCATGAGATACGGTTACTCGGCTCATTTGTGTCAAGACGTCGACTTGGAAGTTAGGGCAGCCGCGCGCTATAAGGGAATGGTCAATGTCACTACGGTGGCCGAGGCCGTGCGGCTGAGAAACATCGCGGAAAACGTTGCGCTTGAAGACATCGAACGCCTGGTACTTTTGGCGGCCCAGTTCTGCGGGGTGGCGATGGAATTTGACAGCTTCACAGTTCTTGAATCACACAACGTCGATCGCCGCTCAGTGAATTGCGATGCTCTGCCTGGCAGCGGCGGCTTCGATGTTCTGCAGGACAGGACTGTTTCGCTCTATCATCGCCAGCCGGACCGAACGCAATAGGTCCGTCGGTCGAAAGATTCAGCTTCACGGGCGCATTCAAACGGTCACGTTATCCCGCAACAGACGTCTGGACGAAGGATAGCGGCGCCTCGAGCGTCCAGGTGACGCCTTGCTCATCGAATTCCAGCCGGCCGCTGCCGCTGAGAGCCTGCGGCGCCACTCGCTCGAGGACGACCACTCCGAAACCGCGCCCCTTGACAGCGTCCATGATCGGCCCGTCCAACTCACGCCAGACCAGTCGAAAGGTTTCGGCACCGCCGCCGGCAGCGATCACGTTCCAATCGATTTCGACGCGCCCGCCGCTGCAGGACAGCGCGCCATGTTTTGCCGAATTGGTGGCAAGTTCGTGAAAGGCTATGCCGAGATACTGCACGGCGTTCGGCTGCAGCATCAGCATTGGCCCGGCCATCGACACGCGGGACTGCGCTGCGAAGGCCTTGAGCTGTGCCTGGATGAGCTCGCCGACCGTGGCGCCGCGCCATTCGGCATTGACCAGGAGATCATGGGATTCCGAGAGCGCCATGATGCGCTCCCGAACCTGCCCGAGGAAGGCCTCAGGTGTGCTCGTCAGCCTGCTGGTCTCGCGGATCATCGAGATGATGACCGAAAACTGATTCTTCACCCGATGATTGACCTCGCGCATGAGCAGACGGATGCGCCGTTCGTTCTCCTTGTGAGAACTGATGTCGCGCGCGATCTTGGAGGCGCCGACGACCCGGCCAATGGTGTCGCGGATCGGCGAGACGGTGAGCGAGACCGAAACGAGGGTGCCGTCCCTGCGCAGGCGCATCGTCTCATAGGAGGGGACGCGTTCGCCGGCGCGGATGCGGCTGATGATCGAGACTTCCTCGTCGAGACGGTCGGGCGGAATGAGCATCGTCACCGGCCGGCCAATCGCCTCGGCAGGCGTGTAGCCGAACAGACGTTCTGCAGCGTCGTTCCAACTGGTGATGATGCCGTTTATATCCTTCGAGACGATGGCGTCCATCGAAGACTCGACAATGGCGGCAAGACGCATGCGGGCTTCATCGCCCAGCGTCTGGGTGCGCAGGTCGAGCAGCGTGTTGATGGCACCGACAACGTCGCCCGCTTCGTCGCGAAGCAGGCGTGGGTGAGCCCTGAACGGGACGAGTTCGCCATCCGGCCGCTCCGCAATCGCCTGGTCCCACGAGACATTCCGTCCTTCGCGCAGCGCCACAGCCATCGGACACTCGCCATGTGCCATATCCCGACCGTCAAGATGACGAAGCTTCCACGAACCGCACCATAGGTCCCGACCGATAACGGGACGATGGCCCCAGAGCTCAGCTGCGGCTTCGTTGAAGAAGGTGATGCGTCCCTGCCCGTCGACGGTGTAGACGGCGACTGGCAGTGCCTGCATCAGATCGGCAGCGGGAATGCCCGGAACTCCGAGGCCGACATCGGCTTGTTCAACGAAGTTCACTTATGGCGCCATTCTCGTGGATTTCTGAGCGGCTATAATGCACTTGAGCGATTTCGGTTCCGTACGGGCAATCACGTGCGCCCCCCTTTGCCTGCAGCCTCGGCGACATTCCTGGACAACGCATCAGGGCGACACAGGATCGTCGCCAAATTGTTCGCCTAATCGTGTACTAAATGCGCCCGAGAAGGACCAGGATAATAACGATCAGCAGCACGAGACCGAGGCCGCCGCCACCATAATAGCCGGTTCCGTAGAACGGTCCACCACCCAGACCGCTGAACCCGCCAAGCAAGATAAGGATCAAAATGATGATTAGTATGGTTCCGAGGGTCATGGTGGCTCTCCCATTCTTGCGCTGCCGCGCCATACAAGGGCACGTCGATGCGCCTGTTGATGACGATATGAACTCCCAGAGGGGGCTTCCCGTTCCACCGGAAGTAGCATCGTTGTCGCTCGTCTAGCGGGAAAAGCCGGTAAGTTCACGAAAAGCCCGCCGGCCAGGAGCCAGCGGGCAACAGGCTTTTTCAGCCGCGACGGAGGGCAAAAAGCTACTCCGGCGCGGTGCCCCAAAGTTGGAAGCACCTCGCGATTTTCAGCAGAAAATGCGAGGCGCCACACCGCAGGCTTCACGAAGACGTGAACAACCATTCATCTTCCCGGGTGTGCCGGTCGGGTGCCGCCGCCCTTCTTTTCGGGGTCATGAGTATGGTGGCTGTCGCGTTCGCCTCCACCGCCTGAGATCTTGCTGCGGCTGCGCAGATCGGAATCGGCTGGCGGCTTTTCTATCACCAGCGGCTCCTTGGCATTTTCGTGCGATGCGCCAGGACCGCCATGGCGGATGCTGGCGCGGGTCTTCTTCGACGTTGACATGAAATCACCTAACGGTCCTGCTGGTGGCCTTGATGGGTCGTATTGACCCTCGTGTTGCCCTGCTGGCCCTGTTTGTCGGGATTTGGGGCGGAATGGCCGTGCTGCGTTTGGTCGACAGGAACCGACTTCTCATCGCCGGGACCCTTAGGGCTCTGGTTCTGTGCCGGAACGGGTGGTGGTTTTGTGCTCATGAGGTTCTCCTTTCACTAGCCAAAACAAGCTGGCCCCCAAGAAGGTTCCTGATGCGAACCGTGCGAGGGGCAAACTCCTCCGATTCCGGCCTTGTCGGCGCGTCGCAGCGCAATAGTCTTTTTGTTAGGGCGTGGGCGTTTCGACTTATCGAAAGGAGCCGACCATGAAACACCAAACACTCGACCAACTGCAGACAATTGCAACAGTTGAGCCCTCGGCGACATACCCGACCATGTCTCGGACGCAGCGGATCGAGCGTTGGGCAAAGCTTCTCGAGCAAAATCCGCGGCGTTGCCTCGGAGCGCTTTCAGGCACCGAATATCTCAGTCCTGAAGCCCGTGCCGTAGCGCGTGGCGCGGGGTCGCCGATCACCGTTGCCTATGAGGATCCGGTGCTGCGCGCCATGGGTCTGAAAGATGACACCTACGGCGAGGCAAAGCGCTTCTTCGAGCTAAGCGACTGGCAGTTGCACAACATCGTCTGTCACTGCCACGTCGGTGCTACGATGCAAGCGCGATGGGCTGCCGCCAGAGTTCGCCGGACAATTACCGGCAACAGACTTCTGGGTTGGCTGAGGGCAACGTTTGTGCATTGAGGCCAGCCAGAACGGTGACGACCAAGTCTTGATCGTTCTCGTTAGCGGCTGGCCGCAAAAGGCTGGTGGCATCGTCGGCGCCGCAGTGTTGATCGAGCCGATGCCGTGCTTTCCGAGCGGCCGGGTGAAGACCTCATGCTCGCCCGGTCGGGGCTCATTGTCGGCGAGCACGATTTGGAGCGGAGCCCATCTAGAGGGTGACCAGGATGAAGCTCGACTTCATGTGAACACGGCCCGCGCCTATGATCCATGCCACCACAGATGCATCGTTGGCGAATCTCGTCCCTGTGACATGCCGCAGATATCATCAGGGAACCTTTCTTGGGAGACATGGTTGGAATGTGCCGCCGAAAGAATCCGGGCCTGTGCCAAGGAGGTTCGCCATGAAGCTTCGCGAGTTGATGGACCAAGTGAAGGATCTGCCACCGGATACTCTGGTCTGTGCCGCCGAGATTGACGAGGCCTTCGCTGCCAATGTCGCTGGCATAGAAACAATAGAAAGCGCGCGGATCGAAAGCCGCAAACCGGACGGAACCGAAGCTGTCGAACTCGCCAACGGGAACGACAAGGTCGTTGTAATCCGCTGGTGAGCCCCGGCTCATGCTGGAGCCGTCGCATGCTTGATCACAGAACGCTGGAGGAGTCCGCAGACCATGTTTCCGGTATTGAACAAAAGACTGTGCGCCGGCCTGATCGCCGGAACTCTGATGCTCTCGGCCGGCGGGTTTGCTCCGCTCGCAGCCCAGGAAATCCCAAACGACTTCACGGCGATCGTGCGCGAGAAAATTCCGGCCGTGGTCGCAATAACCACCCGTCAGATCATCCAGGACCAGGCGACGCTGGACGACTTTTTTAGTCCTTTCGGTGGCCGCGGCCTGGGACAGGCTCAGCCACGGGTGCGAGAGGCTCTTGGCTCCGGCTTTGTCATCAGCCCCGATGGGTACATCGTCACCAACAACCATGTCGTTGCCGATGCAAGCGAAATCCATGTCGTATTCTCCGACAAGGAGACTTTACCTGCGCGGCTCGTCGGCCGGGATCCGGCAACCGACCTCGCGGTGCTGAAGATTGACCCACGGTCCAACATGACAACGACCGCCTGGGGTGACTCCGATGCCGTACAACCCGGCGCATGGACGATCGCCATCGGCAGTCCGTTCGGGCTCGGTGGGACCGTCACCGTCGGCGTGCTTTCGGCCCGTTCGCGCGACATCAATGCCGGTCCTTACGACGACTTTCTCCAGACGGACGCCTCAATCAATCGCGGCAATTCCGGCGGCCCCCTGTTCAATGCACGCGGCGAAGTGATCGGGGTCAACACGGCCATCGTATCTCCCACAGGTGGCAGCATAGGGATTGGCTTTGCCGTACCATCCCGCACCGCCCGCAACATCGTCGACCAGTTAATCAGCACTGGCCGGATCGAGCGCGGTTTTATCGGGGTGCGTCTCCAGGAGATCACGCCGTCGATTGCCGAGGCGCTTGGAATAGCCAGCAGCAAGGGAGCGCTGGTCGCTTCGGTCGAACCCGGCAGTCCGGCAGAGCAGGCAGGCATCCAGGCAGGAGACGTGATTACTCGCTTTAACGGCAAGGACATCCAGAGCGTGCACGATTTGACGCTCGCGGCTGCCAGCCAAAAGCCGGGGACAAAAACGACGCTGACAAGGAACCGCGGGAGCAGCCAACAGGAAATAGCTCTAACGATCGGACAACGCGACGATGAGGAGCAACAGACCGGCGCCGTTCCAAAGTCGGAAACGGCCGACATGCGTCTTGGATTATCGCTCAGTCCAATTCCAGATGAGGCCCGCCAGCAGCTCGGACTCCAGCCGGACACCACAGGCGTATTCGTGCAAGAAGTGGCTCCCAACAGCCTCGCCGCCGAGAACGGCTTGCAGCCCGGCGATGTGATCGTCTCGGCCAACAACCGGAATGTAACGCAGCCGTCGGATATCCAGGAGGAGTGGACGAAATCGCGCCAGCAGAACAAGCCCATATTGTTCCGCATCAGCAGGCAGGGGCAATCGCTTTTCGTTGCCGTTGCCACGGCCAAATCTTGACGGGCCAATCTTGGCGGGAATGCCTTAGGTGTAAGCTTGGCGACTGAAGCTTGGCGAGCGCAAACCTGGCCGAATAGATCAAACGCTTTCGCGGGAGGCGGCCTTTGGGGTTGGGACGGGGAACAACAGCCGACCAAGGCCGTTTCGTCCAATGAGCCATTCAACCTGTTGAAAAGGAGGCTTCGATGAGCGCCACCGGACTCGACGTATTCGACAAAACGCTGCAGACCACAAACATCTGGCTCGACGAGATCATGGCCAAGATCGGACCAGCCTTCCAAGACGCCCGAGAAGTTGCGATCGCTCGACGAGTTTCTAGCTAAAATCGAGGCGGAGCTTGAATTCACCCGACGGGCCAAGACTGCATTTCAGGGTCGTATCCAAGGTGCTCGCTCACCATGTGGGAGAGGGCAGATGACCACGGTTTGGGAATCCCTGCCGGCAGAAATCAGGCGCGTCGCGAAACTCAGCAAGCGGCGTGAATACCGCCAGATATCGGCGGTCTCGGCCGTAATGCTTCTTTGAGGAAATGGAAATGCCACTCACCCTTATCAGCCCTGCGTTCCCGGCCGGCGGGAAAATCCCTGAAAGGTATACCCATGACGGCCAGAACGTCTCGCCGCCGCTGAAGTGGTCCGGTGTTCCGGACGGTGCGAAGAGCCTTGTTCTTGTCGTGCAGGATCCCGATGCGCCGAGCGGGATTTTCGGGCATTGGGCGGTGTTCAATATTCCGCCCGATGCCAGCGAACTCGCCGAGGCGCAGGATGGCAAGCCAGGTCCGTCGGCACTTCGCCAAGGCACCAACGATTTCGGCAATGCCTATTACGACGGCCCGCAGCCGCCAGTGGGGCATGGGGTCCATCATTATCATTTCCGGCTGGCCGCGCTCGACGTGCCGAGCCTCAGTGTGCCGGGACAGGCGGGCGTGCAGTCTGTCTGGAAGGAAGCCCAGAAGCATGCGCTGGAGCAAACCGAGCTGGTCGGAACCTACGCGCGGTAACGCTGGGCCGTGTCAGTCGCCGCCTTTTTTACAGCGCGGCCGGGGCAAGCGGTTTTCGAGCCGGGCCGTGGACGACCGAACCGTCGGCGGCGAAAATCGAGCCATGGCAAGGACAATCCCAGGTGTTGTCCGCGTTGTTCCAGGTCACGGTGCAGCCCTTGTGGGTGCACGTCGCCGAAACGGGGTGGAGCACCCCTTCAGTGTCTCTCCACGCTGCGATCTTTTCGTCACCCCTGACGATCACACCGCCCATGCCGGGCCCGATGTCGTCGAGGCTTGAGACAATCGATTGGCTGCGGCCATTTTTATGAAAGTCCTCCGGATAAGACCGTGCCGGATTATAGAGCTTTTGCCATGGGGTCAGCCGGGCGCAGATCAAATCCGCGATCATCGCGCCTGCGGCCGTTCCATTGGTGATGCCCCAGGCGTTGAATCCCGTGGCGATATGAAAGCCGGAGGCTTTGTCCGGATCGGGTTCGCCAGCATACGGAACTCTATCGGCCGTATCATAATCCTCGTTACACCAGCGCCACGCAACGTCCCCAACCGGAAGGCTCATCCTTGCCCATTGTTCCAGCTCGACGAACCGTTTCGCCACGTCGCCGTCCTGGCCCGTGTCGAACTTGGGACCGAGCGCGACCAGCAGCGGGCCTTCGGCATCACGGCCCATGCGGATTGAATGCGTCGGATCGTCGATGCCGATGAACATGCCGTCGACAGCAAGAGGGTCATCGACCCGAAACGCCATGGCTGTGTGGCAGCGCGGCTGGGTCCGGTTCGCCATACCGATGGGGCTCTTCACTGTCATGTTGGTGGCGACGACCACATGCTCGGCGTGAACGGTGCCCCTGTCGGTGACGACGCGCCAGCGGCTTGCCTCGCCAATCGAGATCGCGCGGCTGTTTTCGAAAATCCGTCCGCCACGGGCCGTCACCGCTTGAGCCAGGCCAACCAGATACATCGCCGGATTGAACTGAGCCTGGTCGGAAAAACGCAGAGCGGCGGCCGTTTCGAAAGGCAGCGGCGCCCGCTCCAGAACATCGGCGTCCAGCCCAACTTGGCGCGCGGCCTCTGCCTCGGCCACGATCTCCGCGCGCCGGCTTGCATCGCAGGTGTAGGTATAGGCGTCCTTGTTCTCGAGATCGCAGGGGATTGCATAGTTGCGAACCCATTCCCGGATATGGACAGCGCCTGCGGAATTCGCATTGGCATAGGCTTGCGCCAGGTCCCGCCCGAAAGTGTCGATGAGATGGTGGTAAATCAGCGCGTGCTGCGTCGTGATCTTGGCCGTCGATCGGCCGGTCACCTGGCCGCCGGTCCGCAGGCCTTCGACGACGATTACCGACCGACCGGCCTCGCAAAGGCGAAGCGCCGTCGTGAGCCCGACAATCCCGGCGCCCACGACAACGGCATCGGCATGGATCGAGCCCTCGAGCGGGGGATAGTTCGTAGCGGTGGCTGCCGCCACCCAACAGCTTCCCGGTTTTCCCGAAAGAATGGCCATTTCACCGGCGTCCCATGCGTTTCGATGCATCTCCATCGACAACCCGCGCCGGCGCGAAAACGTTCCGGATTTGCCGTCTTCAATCGTTGTTTGGCCGTCCCGAAACTACAAACGCCCCCGGAACATGCGAGGCGCAAGCCATCACCCGATCGTATTCGTCGCTGCGCGCCGCAGTGCGTCGGCGCGCAGCGACATTTTGGCCCCGATCGAATTGGGGATGCGCCCGCAGGCCCAAAAAAATCCAGGAAGACAATGATGAGCCTGAGGCGTAGCTTGCCCGCTTCGGCGATGAGGAAATCAATTTTCTGCATGACGTTCGCGCCGTGTGCCACGACAGCCCCATGGCCTATGGCGTGCGTGGTGGCTTAAAACACCGCGAGGTACTTCAGCAGCGAAATGATGCCGATAATGATCACGATAATCTGGGCAATCTGACGAGTACGACCATCAAGCGGCAGCCGGTTGATAAGATACAGCACCAGCACGATTACGAGGAAAGTGATCAGAATACTGATCAAAGGAGTGCCGGCCATTGTCCCTCCGTGGCACGAAGAAAGCAAGCCAGCAACACCGCGTTGCGTGGTCGAAGATTCCCCCATGCATATTCAAATCCTAGCACTCAGTGCGTGATTCGAACAGCCTGGCTAGTGGTGTCGATAAATCGGCTTTGTCGATATCTCTGGGTGGACACGATAGGTGACGGCGCGTGATCTTGCTGATCCCCGGCGGTGTCAAACTGCAAACCAGCGTTTGCATTTGCTCACTCGCCAATAATAGGCGAATGATTCAACGACATGATGCGATCTTCTCCAGCAGAAAAGCGAGCTGCCCTTAGGCCGGACAGCAGTTCCATATCCGTGTTACGATGGCGTCGGTCGAGCGACTCGCTGGGTAAGCACATGGCGGGCGAATATTGGGTGAAGTCGGGTTGGAAGCAGGTTGGCGCTTCGAACATGCGTTCAACGGTCTAAACCCACATGCAGTCCGATGCCCTCCTCTTGGCGGTTTTTGGAGCAATCGTGCTCGTTACGGCCTGGCTACCCATGCTTCTCAGGAAGCTTCCGCTTTCGCTGCCAATGGTTTGCATCGGGATCGGGGTTCTTTTGGTTTGGTCACCATTCTCTCCGCTCGTCGGGGTGAACCCACTTGAGAACCGGGTACTAACCGAACGCCTCACAGAGTTGGTTGTCATCGTCGCCCTTATGGGGGCAGGCCTGAAGCTGGACCGGCCAGTGAGTTGGCGGGGTTGGGAGTCGTCTTGGCGCCTCCTCGGCATCGCCATGCCTCTGACGATCGCAGGAATTGCATTTCTCGGCTGGTCAATGCTCGGGCTTGGCCTTGCCGCAGCACTTCTGCTTGGAGCTGCTCTGGCGCCAACTGATCCTGTTCTGGCAAGCGACATACAGGTTGGTCCACCTCAATCCGGCAAGGAGGATGACGTGCGCTTTGCTCTTACCTCCGAGGCCGGCCTCAATGATGGAGCGGCGTTTCCGTTCGTCTATCTCGCCATCGCAATTGCGCTGTCCAGTGAGTCGGGCGAGCCTTACTTCACACGCTGGCTCGCCGTTGATGTTCTATGGAAGATCGCCGCAGGCGTTGGAATCGGATGGCTGGGCGGAAAAGTCATGGGCTACCTTACGTTTCATCTACCAAAACGGTCGGGTTTGTCAGAGACGAGAGACGGCTTTGTTGCGCTGGGTATCACCTGCCTTGCGTACGGCTCGACCGAAATGCTTCACGGCTACGGCTTCCTTGCAGTGTTCATCGCGGCCGTGGCGCTACGGTCCGTCGAGCGCCAGCACGAGTATCATGAGAGCTTGCACGACTTCGCGGAGCAGATTGAGCGATTGCTGATGATGGTTCTGCTGGTCTGCTTTGGGGCAGCCATCGCAGAAGGGTCGATATTTGGCGCCTTGAGTTGGCAGGTGATCGTCATTACCGCCCTGGTGCTGTTCGTTGTACGACCGATCGCGGCGTGGGTTGGGCTAATCGGATTTCCGGCGTCATCACGCGAAAAGGCTGTGATTGCTTTTTTTGGAATACGCGGCCTTGGGTCGTTCTACTACCTCGCATTTGCACTCGGGCAGGCTGAATTCGACGGTGCGACAATTCTCTGGGTAACGGTCTGCTTCACCGTTTTGAGTTCAATTGTTATGCATGGCGTTATGGTCACCCCGGTCATGCACCAGTTGGACCGCGGCCGACCACGCTCTTGGATGAGGATGCCCGGCGCTCGGCCAAGACAGAACTAACGCGTTTGGGGTCCGCGCCTAGCGAAACAACGATGCGTGATCGACCCAATCGCAACGCGGACTTTGTTGCCCCAGTTGGCGGAATTACTGTCCGTCCACAGAGCCGGCCTCTGGAGCAAATTGGTGCGTAAGGGAGAGAGTATCGCGTCGGCGGGCTGCCTTCATTGAGCCTTGCCGGCCTTTCGTTAGTTCGCCCTGTCTCTAAGCGCCGTCCTTAGCAACCCGGCGACAACTATGGCCACGATTACCGACTGAGGCCGTTGTCTTCGCGAGCCGTTTGGCAGGGCCGAAAGAAGAGCTCGAGGTATAGGATGACCCGCATCCAGTATTTTGGCGACAAACCAATTCGTACCTTGTTTTTCCCTGTGCAATTGCGAACCATGGAAATGGATTGATTCGGAGCTTGTCTATGCGGGGACTGCAAGTGGCGCTGGCTGCGGTGATCTTGAGCACTTCAGTCAGTTCTGGCCTCGCCGATGACAACTCTCCCTTTATCTATTTTGCCAGCCAAGACCCTTTCACAGAGGGTCTGCCGACGAAGAATGATGTCTATGTCTTTGGTGGCGTGTTTGCGAGCGGGGCCTTCGGGGATACGATCAACGTTTTTGGTGCCGACTATACTGACAATTATATAGTCGGGGCCGCATACGGTCGCGATCTCGTCGATATAAGCGCTGGTTTCGTTCTTGGTGGCGTCACCGGCGCGGCCATAAGATTTGGCGAAGACGATGATACATCAGGCGAACTTTGGGCCGGAGCGCGACTTCGCCACCAGGGCCTTGTCATTGGTGATTTGGCGATTGCGCCCGCACTGACGGCTGGATTCAGTGCCGTTACAGGCCCTACCGAGATCGAGCGCGAGCGCGAAATCCGCTACGATGGCGATGCATCATTCCTCGGCTTCGTTGGTGCGGAGCTTTCTTTCAGATTGAGGCAAGCTCCCAAAGTCGAACTTGTCTACCAACTCCATCATCGATCCGGCGCCAACGGTACAATTGGCGATATGAAAGAGGGTTCTAATGCGAACACTCTTGGAATCCGTTATCGCTTCTAACGCTCACTGCTGTTGGTCCTTTGCATTCGCCCACGTGCCCCCGTATTGGGCTCACAGTGAAGACGGCGACACTGTCTTGAGGGTCGGCACGATCGCCCTATAGCACCGATTCACCCTCAGGATATATCCTTCAGAGTGTCCAGCGGCCCTTTCAGTGCAGATCTGGGCTGGATCAACTCTGGCGCAATCAGAAAGGTTTGCGGGACCGTCGGCGGTCCATCGATCAGCTCGAATGCCTTCGTGATCATCGCCTCAACATTCTGCCGCACCATGATTACCGGGAAAGGCAGGAAGGAGCCGAATGGATCATAGTCGTAGCAACCGACGACAAGCTCACTGAACATCTCCGCCGGCCGGCCCGCCATGAAACGCAGCAGACCTTCCATATTGATCGACGAATTGATGAACAGCGCGCGCGGCAGCTTGCCATGGCGTCGGTAAAACGCCTCGAAGGCACGCAACGTTATATCAGGCGAATACCCGGAGGATTGCACACCGTCTTCAGGGTCGGCGCCCAGCAGTGCTTTTTTGGTCGCATGGAAAGCGGCGATGCGTTCGCGGCTCGCATGGTCGTTGCGGCCGCCAAACAGAAACAGCTCGTCCGGCCGCAGGGGATCGTCACTGCCGAAGTGGCGGATGATTGCCTCCGTCAGCATCCGCGCGCCTTCATAATTGTCGCTGATCACCGAATGCGCCTTCGCTCCCGGCAGGTCGATGTTGATATGCCTCAGCCCCGCCGCTTCGCAGACCTTGTGGACGCCGTCCGGATCGGTGGCGCCGACGATGAAGAGCTGGTCGATTGAATAGGAGATCAGCGTCTCTGCGGTCCGCCGTTCCTCTTCCGGGTCGCGGCTGGCGCTAACCACGACCGGGCATTGACCGCGGCTGCGCACATGCCCCTCAAACGTCTGCGCCATGGAGGAGAAGTAGCGATTGTCGTGGACGGGCAGCATCAGGCCGACCAGGCCCGATCGCGAGCGTCGCAAGCCTCGCGCCTGCAGATTGGTGGTGTATTGGTGGAGTTCGGCGAGGCCGAGAATTGTTTGGGCCGTACTTTCCTTGATGCGGCGCTTGCGCCAAGTGCCGTTCAGCACGGCACTCACGGTCGACGGAGAACTGCCCGATAGCAGGGATAGGTCATAGATCGTCGCCTTTTTCTTGACCCGCTGATCCATCTGGCGCCTCCGGCGCGTCTATTTGGAGCAATATCCCGCTTGACGAGAGCTTCTCGATGCACAATAGTTTCTGCACCATCGATTGTGCAAGCGAAAACCGGTGGATGATCGATGGGGAAGTGCCCCGTCTCTTTCGGGGAGGTTTCTAACGGCCGCCGTCGTTCGACGGCTCGAGTGTGTTCCCACTAGGAACGTTATGGGAGGAGTACAGATGAAAAAGATCATGATCGCGGCGCTTGCCGCGACCCTTATGCTTGGCGGATCATTCGCTGCGATGGCACAGCAGGCCGGCAAGGTCGGCGTCGTCGTCAAGATCGGCGGCATTCCGTGGTTCAACGCGATGGAGGCGGGTATCAAGGAGCGCGGCCAGAAGCTCGGGATCGACGCATTCATGGTCGGCCCGACTAGCGCTGATCCAGCACTGCAAGTTCGCGCCATCGAGGATCTGATCGCGCAGGGCGTCAAGGTCATCGGCGTCGTGCCGAATGATGCGAAAGTGCTTGAACCAGTGCTGCAGAAGGCCAAGGACGCCGGCATCATCGTCATCACGCATGAATCGCCCGGCCAGAAGGGCGCCGACTGGGATTTCGAACTCGCGTCCGCGACCGGCTTCGGCGAGGCTCACGCCAAACTCCTGGCGGAAAAGATGGGCGGCAAGGGTGAGTATGCAGTGTTCGTCGGTTCGCTGACGGTGCCGCTCCACAATGCCTGGGCCGATGCGGCAATCGAGTATCTGAAGAAGAACCATCCGGACATGAAACTTGTCGGCGAACGTTACGGCGTCGCCGAGGATGTCGACAAGAGCCGCAGCACTGCGCTTGACCTGATCTCCGCCAATCCCGGCTTGAAGGGCTTTCTCGCCTTCGGCAGCCAGGGCCCGATCGGTGCTGGCCGCGCAATCGAAGAGCGTCGGAAGGTGGGCGAAATATTCGTGCTCGGGCCATTCTCGCCAGGCCAGGGCCAGAAGCTCATCAAAAGCGACGCGATCTCCGGCGGCTTCATGTGGAATCCGAAGCAGGCGGGCGAGGTTTTCGTCACGCTGGCCGACCATCTCATGAAGGGCAAAGAGATCAAGGATGGCGATACGATCGAAGGCCTAGGGACAGTTAAGCCCGACTTCGAAAACCGCAATATCATTGTCGATCAGCTGGTCCCCATCAACAAGGACACTGTCGACGATCTCGCGGCCATGGGCCTGTAAAGTCTCCCAAGGCTAGTGGCAGCCGGGCTGGCCTCGAGCCGGCCCGGCTGCAGGATTGCAAACGCGATTGGATCCAGGTTTCAAACCCGATGGCTGATCAGGCACCCGATGGCGCCGCACCACGGCCGCTGCTGTCGCTTCGCAACGTCAACATGACGTTCGGCGGCGTGAAGGCGCTGAAGAATGTCAGCTTTGAGGTGCTGCCGGGCGAGGTGCATTGTCTCGCCGGCGAGAACGGCTCCGGCAAGAGCACGCTGATCAAGGTCATTACGGGCGTGTACAAGCCCGAGGCGGGCGCCGTGATCGACTATGATGGCCAGAGCTACTCCCATATGTCGCCGGTTACGGCGCAGGCCGGCGGAATTCAGGTCATCTGGCAGGACCTCGCCCTGTTTCCCGAGATGACTGTCGCCGAGAATATCGCGTTCCAGACTGTCATCGGTCGCTGGCCGCGGCTGGTGAATTATGCCGAGATCCGCCGCGTCGCGTCCAACGCCTTGCAACGCCTTGGTGTTACCTTCGATGTCGATCTAGCACTCCACCATTTTCCCATCGCGCAGCGGCAGATCGTAGCAATCGCGCGTGCCCTCGTCGGTGAGGCGAAGCTCGTCTTCATGGACGAGCCGACGGCGTCGCTCACCCAATCCGAAACCGACTATCTGCTAGACATTGTGCGCAATCTGTCGGCGTCGGGCGTTGCCGTTGTGTTCGTCAGTCACCGTCTGGCGGAGGTTCTTGAAATCTCCAGCCGCGTCACCGTCCTGCGCGACGGCGCGCTGGTTGGCGTCTATCCAACCAAGGGCCTGACCCAATCGCGCATCACCGAGCTGATGACCGGCAAGACCTTCGACTATTCCGTCCTGCATCGCGATTTGAGCACGAGCCCGGTCATGCTTGAGGTTAGGGGACTGTCGCGACCCGGCGAATTCGAGGACGTGTCCTTGACAGTCCGCCGCGGCGAGACGCTCGGCATCACCGGGCTGCTCGGAGCAGGGCGCACCGAGCTGGCGCTGACATTGTTTGGCATGCGCAAGCCGAAATCGGGCTCTGTAATCCTGGACGGCAAACCCGTTCGCTTCGGTTCCAACCGTGACGCGCTCGCCGCCGGCGTCGCCTATCTTTCGGAAGACCGGCTGTCGCTCGGCCTCATTCAGCCCCAGGCGATCGCCGATAACATGGTCATCGCCTCGCTGGACAAGATCCTTTCGGGCGGTTTCATTTCGAGCGATCGCAAGCGATCTTTGGTCAATCGCTGGATAAGGGATCTCGGCGTCAGGATCGGAAAGCAGGACGACGCGATCTCGACCCTGTCAGGGGGAAATCAGCAACGTGTCGCCATTGCCAAATGGCTGGCGACCGATCCGAAACTGCTTATCCTCGACGCACCGACGGTCGGCGTCGATGTCGGCGCGCGCGCCGGCATTTTCGACATCGTTTCCAAGCTGGCGGACAGCGGCCTCGCCATTATCCTGATCTCGGACGAGGTGCCTGAAGCCTATTTCAACGCGGACCGTGTGCTGCACATGGCTCAGGGTCGCGTTGTCGGCGAATATGCGCCGGGCGCCACGACCCTCCAGGCAATCGAGGAGGCGGTCTATGCGTAGGTTTGTCCGCTCCCACGCAACGGAACTGGCTTTGCTGGCCGTTATCGCAGTCATCTGCGTCTTCCTCTCGTTTGCGACAGACCGGTTCTTCACCGTTGGGAACGCGTTTGACCTTCTCAACACCAGCTCGGTCAACATCATCTTCGCCGTCGGCCTGCTCGTCGTGCTGATTGCCGGCGGCATCGACATTTCCTTCGCGGTCGCTGCCTCCGTTGTGCAATATCTGACGGCGACCATCCTTGGATGGGTCGGCGGCGGCAATTGGATTATCGGCCTCATCATCGCCGGCGCATTGGGCGTCGCGTTGGGCTGCATCAACGCCTTCCTGATCCACGGATTCAGGATCATCTCGATCGTCGCCACGATTTCGACCTTCAATATTTTCTTCGGCTTGCTGATGTTCTTCACAGGCGGCGTGTCGATCTACAATCTGCCGGACTGGCTCACCACCCGCGTCGTGCTGTTCGAGCGGGAGATGGCTGACGGGACCTGGGCGGAGATCACCCTACCTGTGCTCATTATGGCGATGTGCGTGTTCGCTACCTGGGCGTTGATCACTCGCACCACCACTGGGCGCCAGCTCTACGCATTTGGCGACAATCCGGAGGGCGCGCGCCGCTTCGGCATCAATATCGGTGCCATGCAATTCATCGCCTTCGGCTGGCTGGGCCTGATGGCGGGCATCGCCGGTCTCGTCCAAGCGCATTACGCGCAGGAAGTAGTGCCGAACGCCCTTTATGGGCGCGAACTCGACGTCCTGGCAGCCGTGGTCCTCGGCGGTGCGCGGCTTGGTGGCGGCAAAGGCAGCGTGCTCGGCTGCATTCTGGGCGTACTGCTAGTCTCGATCACCCAGAACGGACTTAATTTGATGGGTGTGTCGCCTTTCGCGTTCAAGATGATTGTCGGCGCCATCATTCTTGCCGCCATCACCTTGTCGAACACCAGCATCGAACGCCTGCTGCCGTTCCTGAAAAGCCGGCGGGTGCCTTCATGACGGTTTTGATTGGACGCGTCCGCAACGCGCTCGGCCCCGAATTGGCAGGTCCGCTCGCCGCGTTCGTAGCTGTCATGGTCGTGTTCGGCTTTGCCGCGCCGAACTTCTTGTCCCGTGCCACCTTTGGATCGGTCGCCTTCCAGCTGCCGGAACTCGGCCTCCTCACGCTTGCCATGCTGCTGCCGATCCTGACCGGCGGCTTGAACCTGGCCATCACCTTCACGGCCAACATGGCCGGCCTGACGCTGGCTTGGGTACTGCAAAGCCAAGGAGGCGTCGACGCCGGCATCGGCGCCTTTGTCCTTGGTTCGGTCCTTGCCATCGCGGTCGGAGCGCTGAGTGGGCTGATCATGGGGCTCGTCATCGCCTACACCAAGGCTCACCCGATCCTGGTCTCGCTATCGATGATGATCTTCCTGCGCGGTCTCGGCGAATTCCTGACGCGCGGCGGCGACGTGTCCGGCATTCCCGGCTTCCTCGCGGCGATCGGTTACGGTTCGATCTTTGGCATCCCGGTGCCATTGCTCATCTTCATCGCTTGCGTGCTGATCTGGCATGTCCTGCTGACGCGCATGAAGCTAGGCTTCAACACCTATATGATCGGCTCCAACATCGAGGCCACGCGTTATTCCGGCATCAACACCCGCAAGGTGCAGGTTCTCGTCTACACATTGTCCGGCGCGATGTGCGCGGTCGCCGGCATCATCATGCTGGCGCGCTTCAATTCGGTGCGTGTCGGCCACGGCGAGTCTTATCTGCTGATCACCGTGCTTGCCTGCTTTCTCGGCGGGGTCAATCCGTTCGGCGGCTTCGGTCGGGTGATCCCGGTCTTCGTTGCGCTGGTCGTGCTCCAGCTTCTGTCCTCGGGACTCAATCTGATGGGCGCAAACCAGCATCTTGCGACGGCGGTGTGGGGCATTTTGATGATCGCTGTGATGATCCTGCGCTGGCTTGCCGGGCGCCTCAAATTCCTAAACACAAACAGAGGGTGAGTTAGATGCATGGTTTTGGGGTCCACACCTCGATGTGGACGATGAACTGGGATCGGGCCGGCGCGGAGAAAGCAATCGCGGCTTCGATCAAATACGGGATGGACTTTATCGAGATCGCGCTTCTGAACGCGCCGGCGGTCGATGCCGCGCACACACGCGCCTTGCTCGAAAAGCACAATCTTCCTGCCGTTTGCTCGCTCGGCCTGCCAGAGCGCGCCTGGGCCTCGGTGCGGCCGGATGCCGCCATCGAACATCTCGAAGTGGCGATCGACAAGACTGCGGAAATGGGCGCGCTGGCGCTTTCCGGCGTGATTTTCGGCGGTATCGGCGAACGCACCGGCCTGCCACCGACGGAAAAGGAATACGATAACATCGCGCATGTGCTGACCGTCGCCGCCAAGCACGCCAAGAAGCGTGGCATCGAGCTCGGAATCGAGGCGGTGAACCGCTACGAGAACCATTTGATCAACACCGGCGCGCAGGCCGCCTGGATGGTCGAGAAAATCGGGGCCGACAACATCTTTGTTCATCTCGACACCTACCACATGAACATCGAGGAGAAGGGGGCCGCTAATGGCATTCTGGCCGCCCGCGACCACCTGAAATATATCCACTTGTCCGAGAGCGATCGCGGCACACCAGGCACAGGCAACTGCCCTTGGGACGAGATCTACGCGACGCTGGCGGCGATCGGCTTCAAGGGCGGACTTGCCATGGAAAGCTTCATCAACATGCCGCCGGAAGTCTCCTACGGTCTCTCAGTCTGGCGGCCGGTCGCCAAGGACGAGGCCGAAGTGATGGGCAATGGCTTGCCGTTCCTGCGCAACAAGGCTCGCCAATACGGTCTGATCTGAGACGATGGGTGACGGGCAGAAGACGGACGGCGCGAGGATCGGCGTCTTCGATGTCGGCAAGACTAACATAAAGCTCTCCGCGATGACGCTCGACGGCGTGCTCGTGGAGAGCCTCTCTGTCCATAACGAAGTGCGGCCCGGTCCACCTTGGCGGCAGCACGATCTCACGGACATTAGCGACTGGCTGTTCGGCTCGCTTGCCACTTTGTGCCGTCATCATCCGTTGGAAAAAGTGGTCGGCACTGGACATGGCTCTGGGGGTGTTCTGGTGAACGCAGATCCCGACGAGACTTGCGCCTTGCCGATGATTGATTATGAGCAGGACCTGCCACCTGCAATTCGCGATGGCTACGCGCCGCTTTCGGGCGATTTCTTCGATCGCGGCAGCTCGATCATGCTGAAGGCCGCCCACCAGGCGCGCCAGCTGTACTGGATGCAGCAGGTTGATCCGGAGAGCGTCGCTCACGCTCGTTGGTATCTGGGCTTGCCCCAATATTGGGCCTGGCGGCTGTCAGGCGTACCATCGGCCGAAACGACGATCCTCTCGGCGCAATCACATCTGTGGAACAACGTGCGCAAGCAGTGGTCGCCCATTGTGGCGGGGCAGGGGTGGAGGCGCCTCATGCCACCATTCCATCCGGCCTGGGAGACATTGGGGCCAATCCGGCAGGATCTGGCGCGCCGGCACCGCATACCGGAAAACCTGTCTGTCCTGACCGGCGGCCACGACAGCAGCCTGAATCTCTACCGCTACCAGGCGGCAGGCATGCGCGACGCCTGCGTGATCTCTACCGGAACCTGGATCGTCGGAATGTGCGCGGCGACACCTCTCGACCAACTCGATGAAAATCGCGGAATGGTGCTGAACAGCGACGTGACCGGACGCCCGGTCGGCGGCGTTTTGACGATGGGCGGACGAGAGTTCAGTCATGTGGCAGGGCAGGGGCAAGAAGGAAGTGCGGCCGACGCTGCGCTGGTCAGCTTGTTGATCGAGCGGGGCACTTTCGCATTGCCATCGTTCGGCGACGATGATGGTCTGTTTCCCGGCAGCGCTGGGCGCGGCCGGTTTGAAGGGCCGTTTGCAGAAACCCCTGCTGAGCGCAAGGCGCTCGCAGTGCTCTATGCCGCGCTGCTGACGACCGAATGTATCAATGCACTGAACGAAGACGGGCTGGTTGCATTGGATGGCACCTTCCTGAGGGATCCGCTCTACGCCACGTTGGTTGCCGCGCTGCGGCCAAACGCCGAAACGGTCTACAACCTCGACTCCTATGGCACCGCTGCGGGTGCGGCGCTACTTGGCGAACATGAAACTCGTGACACACCGGCTCCGATAGCACTCAGCCTGCCGGCCGCCTTTGCTGGCGATCATGCGGCGCTCGCAGCCTATGCACAGCGGTGGTGCGAACTGGCGAAGCGAAACAACTTGCAACAGGACAAGACCAGCAAAAGGAACGATCGATGACTGATGACAGCGCTCTGCGCCGCGAGATGGTGGATGTTTGCCGCAGGATGAACTCCAGCGGTATCAACCAGGGCAATGCTGGCAACCTGTCGGTGCGCTGCAGCGACGGTTTCCTGATCACGCCTTCGTCGCTGCCCTACGAAACGATGACGCCCGAAGACATCGTCGAAATGGACTTTGACGGGACCTATGTCGGCCGACGGCCCTCCTCGGAATGGCGCTTCCACCGTGACATTTTGAGGGAGCGGCAGGAGATCAACGTCGTGCTGCATTGCCACTCGCTCTACGCCACGACATTGGCCTGCCATCACAAGACGATCCCGAGCTTCCACTATATGACAGGAGTGGCTGGCGGTACGACCATCCGCTGCGCGAAATACGCAACCTTTGGCACGCAGGCCTTATCCGACAATGCCCTGGTTGCACTCAAGGATCGCTTCGCCTGCCTGCTCGGCCAGCACGGCCAGATTTCGCTCGGCAAGACCATGGAAGCCGCGTTGTGGCTGGCGAACGAGGTCGAAACCTTGTCGCGCATGTATGTCCAGGCGCTTACCCTTGGCGAGCCGCCGGTCCTTTCCGACGAGGAGATGACGCGGGTGATCGAGCAGATGAAGAAGATGAGCTATGGCCAAGCGCCGGATCCGGAGGGAACGAACGATTTGGCGCGACCGCGCGGTGGAGCGGCCTAACACTGCTTTGGTAGCTTTTTGTGGAGAGATGCCTGAGGCCGCGTGGGCAGCGGATTGGCGGCGGCTGTGCAAGGGCTGAGGGGCGCCTGCCGATCGTCCTCGTTTTATCCCATTCGCCGCCTTGAGCTCGGCAGGTGAAGACTGAACTCCCCTATGACAAACGTTGAATCAAATCGTTCAGCAAGAGCAGCGACGCCCCGGCGAACACAGCCGCAGCCGCGTCGTCCAACATGATGCCGAGACCACCCCTTACCTTGTCATGCATGGCGCGGATCGGCCAGGGTTTTACGACATCGAAAAACCGGAACGCAAGGAAACCTGCTGCCCACCAGACCGGGTCGAGCGGCAGCATGGAAAGTGTTGCGGCCGTACCGAAGGTCTCGTCAATGACGACGATCTGCGGATCCTCCGTTCCGGTACGGGAGACGACATGCGACGACGCCCATACTCCCACGGCGAATACGGCCATGTAGGCAACCACGATCAGCCAAGGCGATGCAGGTATCAGCACGGCGGCAAGAACCACTCCAACAGCCGCGCCGCCCGTGCCCGGCCATAACGGGGATAATCCTGCGCCGGCCGAGGTCGCGAGCATGTAAGCAAACTTAGGCAAAAATTGACGCATGGAGTTTCGGACGGCTTCCCGTGGATTGTAATTAAGCATTATAGTCACATCTTTTAGGATACTGCCGCTAGACCGCCAGTCGATTTGCAACGGCCGACGCAGGGGCGGCAGAAACTCGAAACAACATCGGAGGGTTATCGCAGCGACCGGAGTTTCTGTGGTTCGCCGTCAGCTTGACAGTTCTCCGGCTACTTTTGATCCATTGGCGGCATCCGCCAAAGACTTGAGCCGGGGAAGGGCCTGATCCAATCTCGACCGCGCTGACCACCTCGATCGGCGTCCGGCGGGCTGGAACGAACCACAATTTACCGGTTAAGCTTCGCGGAACGACATCATCACAGGAGCCAAGTCATCATGATCGCCGGTCTCATGAAACGTCGTATCGACCCGCTGTGGGAGCAAGCCGCTTCTCCGCTGATCGGGATCGGCATGACCCCAAACCAGGTTACATCAGGCGGGCTGGTGCTCGTCGCCCTGTCGTGCGCCGCCTATATGTACCACCAGTCAAGCCTTGCCCTTGGCCTTTGCCTCGCGTTGGCCTTCACCTTCGA
Organism: Mesorhizobium sp. WSM4813; assembly: GCF_055811555.1. Classification (NCBI taxonomy): domain Bacteria; kingdom Pseudomonadati; phylum Pseudomonadota; class Alphaproteobacteria; order Hyphomicrobiales; family Phyllobacteriaceae; genus Mesorhizobium; species Mesorhizobium sp. WSM4813. Next base: position 21,077 of record NZ_JBVVQU010000055.1, on the reverse strand, counting down.
CGCGCTGGACGGCGCGGTTGCCCGTCGGAGACATATGAGCACCAAGGCCGGCGGCTATTTCGACGCGATGGCCGACCGGTATCAGGAACTTGCCGTGTTTGCGGCAATAGGCTGGGTTGCCGATCTGTGGGCGATCGCAATGGTCGCGTTCGCCGGCGGAATCCTCACCAGCTACGCCAAGGCGCGGACGGCAATCGAAATCCCCATAGAAAATCAGGCGTGGCCGGACTTCTTCGAACGGATGGAACGGCTGGTGTTCATTTGCGTGCTATTGGTCGCCGACGGGATCGCGACCGCCATCGGCGCCACTTCGCCCTGGATTCTCTCGGGCGGGTTCGCGCTTTACGCACTGCTGGCAAACGCCACAGCGCTGCAACGGATCAATCGCGCATTTGCGATGCTCAAACGAGCGGACGCGAAGCAGCCGTGAGACCGCCTGCGTCATTTCTGGCCATAGCGAAGTTGCTCACCCTGTGGGCCAGATGTCCGCATCCTCACTAGACCGTTTCGAGCCGGCTGAACCGAACCGGGATGAGTTTGCGGGTCTTCAGTTGCCCTGCCGAATCCTTGTCGATGACCGTCAGCAACTGCCCTTGTTCTGGGCCCACAGGCAGAACCAGGCGGCCCCCCGGCTTGAGCTGCTCAAGCAAAGCCGGCGGCGCCCGCCCAGCCGCGACGGTGACTAGGATCTTGTCGAACGGGGCATGCTCGGGCCAGCCGCGAGACCCGTCTCCGACACGAATGCCCACATTGGAGAGACCGAGGCCTTGCAGGAGCGCCTCGGCGTGGCTTGCGAATTCCTCGATGATTTCGACGCTCCAAACGTGCCCGGCGAGTTCCGCAAGGAGTGCGGTTTGGTAGCCCAGGCCGGTGCCGATCTCGAGCACCGCCTCATGCGGTTGGAGAGCAAGAAGATCGGTCATGAGAGCGACGATGAACGGCTGCGAGATGGTTTTGTCGAAGCCGATCGGCAATGGCATGTCCTGGTAGGCATAAGGCGCGACCGAGCTTGGCACGAAGAGATGGCGCGGCACCCGCTGCATTGCTGCCATCACCCTTTCATCGAGCGCCGCCTTGCCGAGCTCCTCGCTTGCAAGGTCGGTATGGATTGCAATCATTTCGACCATGTGTCGGCGTAGAACTGCGAGGTGTTCTTCGTTCATTGGCTTCATGACGGTGTGGCTTTCCTCAACCAGCTTACTGCCAGATAGGCTTACATCCTGTTCGTCACAGCAACGCCCGCCATGGTTTCCGGTTGCGGGTGGCCCGTGGCGACCGGAGGTAATTTTGCGTTGCGTCTTGGCATCGGCGGCGGCCCCGGAGATCCCGTGCCATGTCGCCATAACGGGTATGTCCTGGATCGTGGTGATCGAACAATGAACGGCTGCATTCCGTGCATGCGTGGGCAGCCGGCGATCTCGACCGGGGCGTTGTCGTTTAGTAGTGGACGCCTGTTTCACTGAGCGATGCTGCGACTGCTGCATGGCTTCGGGCAGCGGGAATACCGCGACGGGCAGTTTTGGGGATTGCACAATGGCACCCACAAGGAGCACCGCCTTTTTTGCTGTACGCCGCGCGACTTTGCTGTTGGAGAATACGGGACTGCGTTAAGATCGGCGTCGCCCATAATAGGTCACGTCGGTGGAAAAATGGATTTGCAAGCCTTCAGAGATTCGATTGCGAAATCACAGCCGCCCGCTGGCTTGAACCCTGCCCTGCAAGCGCTGTGGTGGGATGCAAAGGGCGATTGGGATAAGGCGCACGAGCGCGCGCAGGTGCGCGACGACACGGCGGGTATGCGCGTGCATGCCTACCTCCATCGCAAGGAAGGCGATCAATCGAATGCGGAATATTGGTATCGTCGCTGCGACACCGCGCCGTCGACTTTGACGCTTGATGAGGAATGGCAAGAGTTAGCGCGTGCACTTTTGGGGCAAAGCTGACGCCTTCAGCACGGCAAGTCTGGTTCTGGCCGCGATCCCGTCGTCATATGCAAAAGGGTCGAGGTAAGCGTCGGGGGCTTCACTCGAATCGCAGCGATGACCTCTGGTATAGTCCCCGATCGGGACCGCGGTCACGATCGAACGGCCTGCCCAGTCCGCCGCTCGCCGGAAACAGGCGGCCTATGCCACAGTCGGACATCTTGCTCCTGGCGTTGGTCCAGGATCGCAACGGAAGTTCAGTTTCATTTCCTGTTCAGCCCGCCATAATTAGGCCGGCGGCGGCATTACCAGCATGTCTTGAGGAGGATATGAAAGTGCAGCTCAATAGGTGTTTTAGTTTTGCAGGTAAGGTTTCATCGGCGCTTTCTCCCGCAGCAGGGAGGAAACGGCGTCTGCACCAAACTATCCTGATATGTGCAGCTGTTGGCGCCGGCTCCGCGATGACTGGTTTCGGGGCACAAGGCGCCGAAAAAGGAGCCTGGATCACCACTTGGGCTGCCACACCAGCTCCGCGCTGGTCGGATGATCTTCCTGCGCCTTTCGGAGTGCCGGAGGTATTGGAGAATCAGACCGTCCGCCAGGTTGCCCGCATCAGCGTTGGCGGCAATAGCGTCCGGGTCGTGCTGTCGAATGCTTTCGGCGCTAGGCCGCTGACTGTCGGTGCCGGCAGCGTAGGAATAGCAGGCAAGGACGGCGGCGTCGATCAGGCGACCCTGAAGCCTATCACCTGGGGCGGCAAGAGTTCTGTGGTCATTCCGCCGGGAGCCCCGATCCTCAGCGATCCCGTCGCGCTCCCGGCAGAAGCGCTTTCCGAAATCTCGGTCAGCATCTTCCTGCCGAAGAAGACGGCGCTCTCGTCAGTGCATTGGGATGGTGTGCAAACCGCCTACATCTCCGGCCCGGGCAATTTCACGAACGACGCGGCGTTCAAGGCTGACAGCACGCTCAAATCGCGCCTTTTTCTGAGCGATATATGGGTTGACGCCCCGCCGGAATCCCAGGCCATCGTGTTCTTCGGCGATTCCATCACGGATGGGAATTGCTCGACCCCCGATGCAAATAATCGCTGGCCGGACCATATCGCCAAGCGATTGCAGGAGGCCAACCGCAAGGTCGCGGTGGTTAACGAAGCTTTTTCCGGCAATCGCGTGTTGACGGACGGTATGGGTGTCAATGCTCTTGCCCGTTTCGATTCTGATATACTGAGCCATCCCAAAGTCTCGACCGTGGTCCTGATGATGGGCATCAACGATATCGGCTGGCCCGGAGAAAATGCAATCACGCCGGAAGACAAGGAACCGACCGCCGAAGACATTATCACCGGATATAAACAGCTCATCGACCGCGCGCATGCCCATGGCGTACGCATTGTAGGCGCGACGTTGACCCCTTTCGCCGACACCTTCAAAGGGCTTCCGACCGAGGGTTACTACACACCAGAGAAGGAAAAGATACGCGTCGCTGTGAACGAATGGATCCGCACCGGTGACGGCTTCGATGGCGTGATCGACTTCGACAAGGTGATGGAAGACCCGGCCAAGCTGGGATACCTGCGCGACGACTACGACTGCGGCGATAACCTCCATCCCAACGACGCGGGATACAAGGCGATGGCAGACGCGGTCGATCTCGACGTCCTATTGGGTCCAGCTAAGTAGTCCGCTGTTGCTGCTGACCTTGCCGCGCTGCTCAGGCATTGCGGCAAGGTCGGTTCGAGCACGCCTCAAGCCAGCCCGAGCCGGACAAGATGGCGTACGACCGGTGAGAACATCTCCTGACCGATGTAAGCTCCGGTGTTGGTATTTTCGAAGAATGGGCTGGCGACGGCCGCATCCTCTCAGTGATGAGAATCGCCCAGCGTCATGGTCCATCTATGACCGACCTCAAGGCATTGCTGGTATTCTGGTTCCGAGTTTTGCTCGGGTGTCGAGACGGAGAATTGCAACCTGGTGCTTGGGACTGTGGTCCGGATTTTTCCGCACAGATCCCACGACGTGTTAGGCTTTTGGTAACGCTCCTAGGTCGAAAGCCAAAACGTACTGGCTCCTTTTGCCTCGATATATGGTAGGGCTGCCATCGAGACAAAGGAGAAAAGACCGGGATGGCCACGGTACTGAACGCCAAGGGCGTTCCACTTCCCTACAGCGGGTCCTCCGTAAAGTGGTATTCGGCGACGAATTCCGGCCCAACACTTTATGGCAGCACGTACAACGACTCTATGTATGGCGACGGTAACGTCACCGTCACAATGCGTGGCGGCAAGGGCGATGACATCTATTATCTGTATTCCGCGAAAAACAAAGCGGTCGAGCTGTCCGGCGAGGGGGTGGACACCATCTCGACCTGGATGAGCTATAAGCTCCCAACGAATTTCGAGAACCTGACGGTCACGGGCGACAAACGCTATGCTTTCGGAAACGAGCTGAAAAACATCATTACCGGGAGCTCCGGCCAGCAGACGCTCGACGGCTTACGGGGCGATGACGTTTTGAAGGGCGGATCCGGGGCGGACATTTTCGTCGTGAATCCCGGCAACGGCAGTGATCTGATCCTGGACTTTGGCGCGACGGATACTGTTCGCGTCGGGAGTTACGGCTTCACCTCGTTCGAGGAGGTGCGCGCCAACATGGTGCAGTCGGGAGCGAACGTCCGACTTAATCTGTCCGACAGCGAGTTCCTCGTCTTCGCCAACAAGACGATCGGCGATTTCACCGCAAGCCAGTTCAAGCTGGCCGTGGACAGGTCGGCTCTGGAACTCACCTTTTCGGACGAGTTCGACACGCTGGACCTGTGGAATGGCTCGAGCGGCACCTGGGATTCGAACTACTGGTGGGGGGCCGCGAACGGTAGCACGCTCACCGGCAACAAAGAGCTTCAATGGTACATTGATACCGACTACGCCCCGACGAGTTCCGTCAACCCGTTCAGCGTTGAGGACGGTGTTCTCACCATTACCGCCGCCCGCGCTCCCGAGGCGATCCGGCCCCACATAGATAACTACAAATACACGTCAGGGTTGCTGACGACCTACGAATCTTTTGCGCAGACCTACGGCTATTTCGAAATTCGCGCCGACATGCCCGAAAAACAAGGGGTGTGGCCGGCCTTCTGGCTTCTCCCGGCCGACGGTTCCTGGCCGCCGGAACTGGACGTCATCGAGATGGTCGGGCAGGATCCGAACAAGCTTATTTTGACAGGCCACTCGAACGCGACGGGGACTCATACAACAGTAGGCTCGACGGCCTATGTCGCGGATACCCAAGGGTTCCACACATACGGCGTGCTGTGGACAGAAGACGAACTCGTCTGGTATTTCGACGACGTCGAAGTCGCTCGTGCCGCAACGCCTGCCGATATGCATGACCCCATGTATATGCTGGTCGACCTGGCGGTTGGCGGCATGGCGGGAACGCCTGCCGACGGGCTTGCGACGCCTGCCGAAATGCAGATCGACTACATCCATGCCTATGCGTTGAACGATTGGTTTATCTAGGCGTCATACCTAAGCGTGGGCTCGGCACGCACACGTTCGTCGTCAGGCCTGATTTCGGGCGCGGTCATGACCGCCTGAAAGTGAACCGGGACTGATGTGAAGGCGATGTCGCATCCCCATCCATCCGAGCCGCAAACGACCCTCGCAGCGGTTCTGGCTTCCTTCCGGCGAGCGTTGGCCGGAATTGCGTTGATGAGCGGCGTCGTCAATGTTCTGGCGCTGACCGGCTCATTTTTCATGCTGCAGGTCTATGATCGCGTCATACCCGGCCGCAGCGTGCCGACGCTCGTCGGGCTCGCCGTGTTTGCCGGCACACTTTTCGTCTTTCAGGGCGTTCTCGAACTCATCCGGTCTCGTTTGCTGGTCCGCATCGGCATGGCGCTGGACGCACGGTTGAGCGGACAGGTCTATGCCGCCCTCATGCGTTTGCCGTTGCGCACCAAGCTCGCAGGCGACGGCCTTCAATCCTTGCGCGATCTTGATCAGGTGCGTTCGTTTATGTCGAGCGCCGGTCCAACCGCACTTTTCGACCTGCCCTGGATGCCGCTCTACCTGGCAATCTGCTTTCTGTTCCATTTCTGGATCGGCATGACGGCGCTGGCCGGCGTGGTCATTCTCTTCAGCCTGACATTGCTTGCCGAAATCCGCACCAGAGAGCCCGCCAGAAAGGCAAACAGTCAAGCGGCAGCGCGCAATACACTGGCCGAAGCGACGCGCCGCAACGTCGAGGTTCTGCAGGCCATGGGCTTTGGCTCGCGCATCGCCGAGCGCTGGTCGGGGATCAATGCTGACTATCTCGACACCAATGCGACAGCGAGCGACCTTGCCGGGACGCTCGGAACGATCTCGAAGATCCTGCGCATGATGCTGCAATCGGGTATCCTGGCGATCGGCGCGTATCTCGTCATCCATCAGGAAGCGACCGGCGGTATTATGATCGCCAGCTCGATCATGATGAGCCGGGCGCTCGCACCGATCGAACTGGCTATCGCGCACTGGAGGGGTTTCGTCACCGCCCGCCAGGCCTGGGCCCGCTTGACCCAGCTTTTGGTCCTGCTTCCCGAAACTGCGATTAGTGTCTCGTTGCCTGCGCCGAGATCTGCTCTTACGGTCGAAAGTATCAGTGTCACGCCGCCGGGGGAGCGTCGTATGGTCGTGCAAGACGCCACCTTTGCATTGGAAAAGGGCGTCGGCCTCGGTATTGTCGGGCCGAGCGCTTCTGGCAAGTCATCGCTCGTGCGCGCAATTGCCGGCATATGGCTCCCCGTCCGTGGAACCGTCAGGCTGGATGGCGCAACGCTCGACCAGTGGTCGCCAGAAGAGCTCGGCAACCATGTCGGCTACCTGCCGCAGGATGTGCAACTGTTCGACGGCACCATTGCCGAGAATATCGCGCGCTTCGAACCGCAAGCGCCCTCGGACAAGATACTGGCGGCGGCGCGCGCGGCCGGCGTTCATGATCTCGTCATCCACCTGCCGGAAGGCTACGAGACGCGGATCGGCGAGGCCGGATCGGCGCTTTCGGCGGGCCAGAGACAGCGGGTGGCGCTTGCCCGGGCTCTCTACGGCGACCCGTTTCTTGTTATTCTCGACGAGCCTAACTCCAACCTCGATGCGGAGGGCGAGGCCGCGTTGACGGAAGCAATTCAAGGTGTCCGCGCGCGCGGCGGTATTGCCATCGTGGTCGCACACCGGCCGAGTGCGCTGGCAAGCCTGGATCAGGTTCTGGTGATGGCGAACGGCCGTATCCAGGCCTTTGGCCCGAAGAATGAGATCTTGAACAAGATCACTCGCCCAGCCGGCGTTCCCCTGAAGGTCGTTTCCGGACTGGAAGAGACGGCATCCTGATGGCACAACGCACGATCTTCGCGGCCGATCGCACCATTCGACGCTATCTGCTTGGCGGTGTCGCAACCTGCATCCTGCTGGTTGGCGGGGCGGGGAGTTTGGCTGCCGTCACCGAGCTTTCCGGAGCCGTTATCGCTTCGGGAAAATTGGTCGTCGATTCCAGTGTCAAGAAAGTACAGCATCCAACCGGTGGCGTGGTCGGCCAAATCTTCGTCCGGGAAGGCGATGCCGTGCAATCGGGCAAGGTGTTGATCCGCCTCGATGAGACGATCACCCGGGCCAATTTGGCGATCGTCACGAAGAGCCTGGACCAATTCGAGGCGCGCCTGGCTCGCCTTGAGACCGAGCGCGACGGCAAAGGAAGCATCATCTTTCCAGCTTCGCTTGTGTCACGGCAGGATGCCCCCGAAGTTGGTCGGGCGACGGCCGGCGAGCAATCTCTGTTCGAATTTCGCCGACAGGCACGCGCCGGTCAGAAGGCTCAGTTGGAAGAGCGCATTGCGCAGCTTGCCGAAGAAGTTTCCGGCTTGACCGAGCAAAGAGATGCCAAAAGCCAGGAAATCAAGTTGATTGGATTTGAGCTTGAAGGCATGCGCAGACTTTGGCAGCGCAAGCTGGTTTCAATCGATCGCATTACTGCGCTTGAACGCGATGCCGTGCGGCTTAAAGGTGAGCACGGGCAACTGACTGCATCGATTGCGCAGGCGAAGGGTCGTATCGCGGAAACCCGGTTGCAGATCATTCAGATCGACCAGGATTTGCGCAGCGAGGTGGCGAGCGAGCTGCGAGACGTCCAGGCAAAGATCTCTGAATTCGTCGAACGCAAGGTTTCGGCCGAAGATCAGCTCAAGCGGATCGATATACGCAGTCCCCAGACCGGCGTCGTTCATCAGCTCGGCGTGCACACGGTCGGCGGCGTTATTTCTCCGGGAGAGCTCATCATGCTGATTGTCCCGGTGACAGACGACCTGACCGTCGAGGCGCGCGTGGCTCCGCAAGACATCGATCAATTGACACCAGGGCAAAGCGCGACCCTGCGGCTGTCAGCGTTCAATCAGCAGATAACGCCGGAGCTGAACGGTGCCGTCAGCAAGATTTCAGCTGATCTCAATGTCGATGAGAAAACAGGCGCCGGCTTTTATACCGTGCAGGTTGTTTTGCCGCGCGCAGAGCTTACCAGGCTCAAAGGCCTGACCTTGGCGCCTGGAATGCCTGTCGAGGTGTTCTTTTCGACCGGCAGCCGCACCATGCTGTCCTATCTCGTGAAACCTTTGGCGGACCAAATCCAACGGGCATTCAGGGAAGAGTAGCTGCGTCTCTGGACGACCCCACGAGCTGAATTCCGGAACAAGGACGCGATTTTGCCGTTTCGCCTGAAACTGGAAGCGATCCCACATGTCCGAGTTGACGAATGAAGAGATCGAGGGGCGGCTGAATGCCCAGCGAGAGACCTTGGCGCTGGTCGTCGCGCTTCTCGACGCGACTTCCGAACGAATATGGGCCGAACTAGAGGCCCGTTTTCAATTCCAGAATAATCAGGAAGACCCCGGCGTCCAGCCAAGCAGTGCGTTCGCCATTGAGAGTGCGATGACGCGGGAGTTCAAGCTGATCGTCGAGGAAGCGCGAGCACGCAAGGCGGAATGGAACGATGCAGACAAGCCGCTCAAAAGCGGCGCCAATTGCTCTGCACAGGGGATCTGATTCTTCGACTGATGGTCCGCTGTCGGCCTGCAGCCATTCTCTGACGCTGGCGATTGGCCACAGCCTACTATACTAATTCTAGGGTCTGCGCCGCGTCGCTTCGCTCCTTGCTCCGCCCTAGGATGACGAAGCGGAGGGAAGTTCGGGCTAATCTCCAAGGTTCCGATTTCCACTGACGATATCAACGTTCGCTGCCGATCACCGATCTGTCAAAATCACTGTGCCGAGGAAAGCTGAAAATCGCGGTCGTCGGCATCGCCGAACGTTCGTGCGAGCGTTGCGGCCGAGCGGGCCTACAGTTCCGAATAGACGGGCGGCACAAAACCCGTGGCTCCGGATGGATACCAACAATTTTTCTGGCCGACTCGGAAACATTTCCGGCATGCCAGTGTTTACCCACTGAGTGGGCGCGAGGTGCTTCCTTCTCCTTGAGGCAATGATGAGCTTCGACAAGACATTGCAGATCGCCCACATCCGGCTGAATGGAACTGCGGCTAACCTTGATCCGAACCGGCAGGTTGCCCCGTTGAAGTGCAGACGGCTTGGCGAATAGGGCTGAGCTGTGGCAAATCACGGCATGACCCTTCCGACGGTTCTTATCACCGGCAGCAGCGGTTTCCTGGGGCAGGCGATAGCGCGAGGCTTTATTGACCGCTACCGCGTCATCGGCCTCGATGTTACAAAACCGAAGCATGCCCCCGCCGGCATGGAGACGATCGAGATCGATCTCACCTCCGACGACAGCGTGAGTAGGGCTGTGGCGGCGGCACGCGAGCGCAGCGGTGGTCGCATCGCCTCGGTCGTCCATCTTGCCGCCTATTATGACACGACCGGCGAGGACAACCCGAAATATGACACCGTCACCGTGCAGGGCACGCGCCGGCTCCTGAAGGCGCTGACGGCGATCGAGACCGAGCAGTTCGTGTTTTCCAGCACGCTTCTCGTCCATGCCCCAAGCCCGGGGAGGGGCACGAAAATCAATGAGGACTCGCCGCTCGACCCGGCCTGGGCCTACCCAAAATCGAAAGCCGAAACCGAGGCGCTGATTTCGAGTGAGCGCGGGCAAATAAAGACGGTGATCCTGCGGCTCGCCGGCGTCTATGACGAAGACTGCCGGGCGGCCTTCATTGCCCAGCAGATTGCTCGCATCTTCGAGCGCTTACCGACCGCCTATTTGTTCGCCGGCGATATCACCGCCGGCCAGCCCTATCTGCACAAGGAGGATCTCGTCGATGCGGTGGTGCGCACCGTCGACCGGCGCGCCGAACTTCCAGCCGAGGCGGTGCTTCTGATCGGCGAAGAAGACACACCGTCATACGAGGAGATGCAGAAGCGCATCGGCCGGCTCATTCATGGCGAGGACTGGCGCACCTTCGCGCTGCCGAAGCAGCTGACGAAGCTGGGCGCCTGGGTCCAGACCGAGGTGCTCGACCAGGACACCGACATCAAACCGTGGATGATCGAGAACTCGGACGATCACTACGAGATCGATATCTCGCGGGCCAAGGCGCTGCTGGGCTGGGCGCCCAGACATAGCCTGCAGGACACATTGCCGGAGATGATCCGCCGGCTGAAACAGGACCCCACAGACTGGTACGCGGCCAACAAGCTCGATCCGCCCGTTGTCGCGGCCTCGGACCCCGAGATCGAGCAGGCCGAAAGGCGCCTCAAGGGACCGCTCGAACGAAGCAAGGAGGAGGTCGATGCAGCGGTAAAACGGCGTCGCTCGAGGACGCTCTGGGCGCCGATGACCAACGCTGCGCTCGGATTGTGGCTGATCACATCACCGATGACAATTGGCCTGTTCGATCCCGTCGCAGCCGCGATACCTCCCGCTCTGGGCCACGCTATTGCGGAGCCGCAATTCCGCAACGCCGGCCTCGGTGTCAGCGAGATCGTTTCCGGCCTGCTCGTGACGGTCTTCGCGTTGATGGGCATGCTCCGACCCTGGCGCTGGGTGCAGTGGATCACGGCGTCGCTTGGTCTTTGGGTGATGCTTGCGCCGTTGCTGTTTTGGACGACCAGCGCCGCCGCCTATGCCATCGACACGCTCGTCGGCATGCTGATCGTCGCCTTTGCTGTGATGATCCCGCCGACCCCCGGCATCAGCCGCCGCGCGCTGGCGGCCGACGACGATCGCCCGCTGGGCTGGACCTATTCGCCATCCACCTTCACGCAGCGGATACCCATCGTGGCGCTTGCCTTCGTTGGCCTATTCGTTTCGCGCTATCTCGCCGCCTACCAGATGGGCCACATAGACGGGCTGTGGGATCCGTTCTTCGACCCCGGCGGCGCGCCGGTGCGCAACGGCAGCGAGGCGGTGGTGACATCATCGGTCTCGAAGGGTTTCCCAATCGCCGATGCCGGGCTCGGCGCCTTTGCCTATTGCCTCGATATCCTCGCCGGCGCGATCGGCGACCGCCGGCGCTGGCGCACCATGCCGTGGATGGTGCTCCTCTTCGGCTTGCTGATCGTTCCGCTCGGCGTGGTCAGTGTGTCCTTCATCATCATTCAGCCACCGTTGATTGGTGCGCTCTGCACACTCTGCATCCTCCAGGCCGCCGTCACGGTGGTGCTGATCCCTTACTCCGTCGATGAGGTGCTGGCGACCATCCAATATCTCTGGCGCGCCACGAGGGCGGGCGAGCCGTTCTGGCGTACCTTCTGGATGGGCGGACCGGCACTGTCGGAGAACCAGACACCTGAGACCGACCTCGACCGTCCGGCTTCCGAGTTGCTGAAGGAATTTGTCACCGGCGGCGTGAACTTCCCATGGACGCTGGTAGCGAGCACGCTGCTCGGCGCCCTGCTGATGACGACGCCATTGATCTTTGGCACGCAACCACCGCTCTATTTCAGCGATCACGTCGTCGGCTGCCTCATTGTCATGGTCGCAGTCACAGCCATGGCCGAAGTTGTCCGGCCCGTGCGATTCTTCAATGTAGTGCTTGGTGCATGGATCGCGGTGTCACCCTTCGTGCTTTCCGGCGGTGAAACCCTGGCGATCGTGGCGGGCGTTGCGTTCGGTGTGGCGCTGATCATGCTCAGCCTGCCGCGCGGCACGCGCAGCGACCAACACTATGGCGGTTGGGATCGAGCGATTGTCTAAGCAACTCAGTTTCAGCACCTGGCGACCTGGGCCGATATCGTCAGAGGTTCAAGAGTGCCAGTCTGCCGAGGTTGGATGGAACGAAGCTGCAGATCTGCCGTTTGGCCTCCAACGAAACATATGCCAAAGGCGAGACGCACCTCACAAGGTTTCACCCAGTGGAGATCGGGGAGCCAGAGTATGACCAACATGCCAGACGAGACGATTGGCGGAGATCAGATCTTCTCAGGCCAAGACGATACTGACCATGCCGACGAGCGCAGTCCCGATGATCATAAGGGCAGAAGGGACAAGCGACAGGATCAAGCCGCCGCGCCGGACGACCGCCCGCAAGAGGATCCGGCAGAAGGTTCGCGCGATACGGTGGACCACGAACTGGACAGACAGAGACAATCGGGTTCGGAGGCACATCACGGCGAGGCGGAGCGCGCGCGTGACGATCTGCAAAAGCAGGTCAAGGAAGAGATCGAGTTCCCTGAACGAGGCTCTGCCTGACGGGCTGGTCTAGATTTGCTCGCCGAGCAGGATCTCGCGTCCTTGGCCGCGACGATGAACGCTTGGTGCGCGACAGACTCGATCCGCGAAGTGGTCGACGCCGTGCGCGCCGGCAAGGCCTGGAGCCCTGACAAACTTCCGCCTGGGTCGTTATTTCGCTTTTTGAAGCGGTGACACCGTGTAGATCTGATCCAGTATCTTCACCATCAGGGAATTCGCTGTTGCCTTGCCATCGGGCGACAGCGTCAGGTTTGTCCATACGATCAGCGCGACATCGTTGGCCGGGTCATGCCCCATGAAGGAGTTGTAGCCGGGCATCTCGCCGCCATGGAAATAGACCTTGTTCGGCCCGAAGGTGATCACGCTGATGCCGTATCCGTATTTCTGGCCTTCAGGCTTGCTTGGGTCCTCTGGCTCGGGACTGTCCAGCCACTGGCGATGATAGTCGGCATTGAGAACCTTGCCGCCGACGAGCGCGCGTATCCAGGTCGCGAGGTCGTCCGCGGTCGAGATGACGCCGCCGGCGGCAAAGTACGGCGAAGGGTTCTGCCACGTGTCATCGTTCGGCTTGAGCGTTCCCGCCCTGGCCGCTGCCTGGAGATCGTCCGGATAGGGCGCATCGACCAGAGCGTATGAGGTGCCGCCGTAGAGGTAGCCGTGCGCATAGGGCTCGGGGATGGTGTTCGACGTGCTCACCGGCAGCGCCGTATTCTTCATGCCGAGCGGCCCGAATAAGCGTTCCTGAAAGATGCTGGCCAAAGGCTGGCCATCGATCTTTTCGGCGACGAGGCCGAGCAAATAGTAGTTCGTATTGTTGTATTCGAATTGGGCGCCCGGTTCGAAATGTGTCGGCCGATCGAAGGCCAGGGCGAGTACCTCCTCATTCGTCCACACCTTATCCGGATCATGGTCTAGGCTTTCGGCAAGTTCCGGAGCGTTGGTGAAGTTATAGAGGCCACTCCGCATCTTAATGAGTTGGCGGATGGTGATCCTGTCGCCGTTCGGGACGCCCTGAACATATTTCGAGATCAGATCATCGAAGCCCAGCTTCCCTTCCTGGACCAGTTGCACGATCACGGCGGCCGTCATCGTCTTGGTGTTCGATGCGGGCCGGAAATGGGTATCGGCGCGCGGCGGGTTCGTGATCCCTAGCTCGGTTGTTCCGTAGCCGAAGACAAAATTGCCCTGCGGAGTCTGCAGAAGAACCATGGCGCCCGGCAGCAGGAGTTCCTTAGCCGCACCTTCCACCATTGCTTGAAGCGCAACCGGGTCAATCGGCTTGAGAGCCGGCGTAGACGCGCCCATGGCGCTGCCCGTTGCGCACACCGCAACAACCACGGCACCCAGTGTTCTCGCTATCATTGTCCCACTCCCTGTCAGGTCGACGAGGTGAAGGCGGAAAACGCCAAGTCCTTAAATTCTACTCCCGCACTTCAGAGCGAGACCCTATCCGGTCGACGGCGAGATAGCCATCGCAAGGGGCCTTACTCGGCGCGCCCGTCACCGACGTTCGGGCGGCGCCGCTCCGGAATTTCTGCTTCTGGCGCGTTCCGGGTGGCCCGACCTTAAACGACTTCCGGAGTTCAACCAAAGCGGACTCTCGTCAGCCACGCACGTGTTTATGAGTTCACGGCCTCGGTTCTTGCGATCTCACCTAACCCCGCGCAGTTGGTGTAATGCAAGGTGCTGCCACGAAGGTCCTTGATGGAAGCCACCGGTCTCTGCCAAGCAGACGTGGCCAGAGAGCGAGAGCGCGCTATCTCATCCCGCTGACAGGCTCGACGACTGCATGCTGAGGTTCGGGCTCCTTGGTCTATATCGCCCGCAAAGGCTGTGAACGACCATGATCTATTTCACGGCCGACACACATTTCAGCGATCCCCGCATCCTGCGGATCGATCGTCGCCCGTTCGGCTCGCTGGCAGAACACGATCGAACGCTGATTTCGCTGTGGAACGAAACCGTCAACCCAGACGACGAGATCTGGCATCTCGGCGATTTTGCGAGGGGATCGGCCGAATTCGTTGCATCGCTCCTGTCGTCTCTTCATGGCCAGAAGCATTTGATTATCGGCAACAACGATGGCGCAGCGACCATCGGCGCCGCAGGTTGGGCCAGCACTCAACATTATAAGGAGCTGACGATAGACGGCAGGTTGCTGGTCCTTTGCCACTATCCTTTTCGCACCTGGAATCAGATCGGCAACAAATCGATTGATCTGCATGGCCATTCCCACGGCAGACTGAGCCCGGTTACACGTCAATACGACACCGGCGTCGACAGCTGGGATTTTCGCCCGGTCACCCTCTCCGCCATCCTTGCAAGCCGATGGCGACGAACGGTCCGCCGGGATCTTCAACGTACATGATCGAAAAGCGCGAGTGATCCCGGCTGTTGCCTAGATGGTGGTATTCTTTGTCCCCGGTTGACAAGCGCTTCGGGTGCCTAGATTTGCCGCGAACTCTGCATACAGGCCATCCTCGTGTCCGAGATAGCGGGGCGAAAAGTGCATCGGCACGGCATGTTCAACACCGGCAAGCCGCGCGATAGTGCCGGCTTCGGCTGCCGTGAGATGCCGCTTCGCGGTGGCCAGCTCGCGATCTTCCTGCAGGAAGCCCGCTTCGATAAACAACTGGTTCGCGCCGTGCGCAAGCGCAACGACACACGCAAGATTTGCCTCATTGAATGCGAGGTCGGTCGCATAGACGATCCTCTGTCCAGGGCCGGTTCTCAGGGCTCCGGCACCGAGCAGTTCGCCGACCGAGATATGCCGATCAGCAGTTGGGGCGAGCGTTGTGCCCGGATCAGCTCCGCGCCGGACCGCACGCTTGGCTTCGCTCAGCCAAGGTCCGACGCGCAAACCCAGTGCTTCCAGTTGCGGTTTTTGCACATTGACCCGGATCTTTTCCTGAAACGCGAATGCAAGGCATGGAATGCCGTGGTCAAGCATTGCTGCTTCGACACGGAAATCGGGATCGTCGAGCAGTACATTTCCCTCGGCTGCGGTCGAGGCAGTGTCCTGCCGAGCGAAGCCCGATCGCGCCCGAAACAGGCGGGAATGATGAAATCCGGCCGGCGTCCAGTCGCAGGCAACTATCATGAAATCGTGGGACTGTTCGTCGAGGAGGTTCCACGTGTATGCGTTGAGCTTGGCTTGCACGGCCTCGGTCAACCCAGGCGGGCCGAAGAAATGCACCGTTCTATTCCTGTATAGAAATAGCCGCAGGAGCCGATCGAACCCGGCGAAATGGTCCATGTGCATGTGTGAAACGAATACGTGGCTGACGCGCAGGATTTCGCGCGGCGAAAGTGGCGACAGATCACCAATGTCGAAGAGCATCGCCCGGTTGCCGAATCTGAAGTCCAGAAGAAGCCCCGCATCCGAGAAGGGGTCGTTGACCAGGCGCGGCTGAACCAGCAACGTCACCGAATCCATCCGATACTGTTTTCGAATTTCGCCACTAGCTGCTTACCTTCAGACACGATTTGGACCTGACGCCTATTCCTCTTTAATCGGCCGGTCCGGGTAGCGGTTCCCGACGGATATCGTTCGAAAAGGGCGCAAAAGACGGCGAGCCGGCCAAGCCAGGCTGAACGTTTCTGCCATCTTGTGCGTTCTCTTGGGTCCGAGCGAGTAGCGGGCCACAACATCGATAGCCCGCAGCCATAACGAGGTAGCACCAGAACGAGCGCGATGACCGATCACAGAGACACTCAGCCGAGCGGGACAAAAGGCACCGTGATCGCATTCTCCGCGCCGGGCTGCGAGCCTCTCTACGCGCACGAACGGGAAGCCATGGCTGCCGTTGCCCGCACGATTGCAAACCTCAAGGGATTTGCCTTCCGGCAGGGCCTGGGCAACAGCAGCGGCAACGGCGGGGGCTTGTATTTCGTGCCGGACGAAAGCTTGCTTGCTCACGATGCGGCACGGCTGGGTATCAATGGGCCGCAGGATCTCTTCGGCGGCGTGGTGCCTTGGCGCTTCGCAATGACCAAGGCCATAACCCATGAATTGGTGGACGGCTTGGCCGAGCGGCCGAAAGAATGGTCAACCGGCTTCGGCAGAACTGTCAGCGCAGCAGTATTGCCTGGCTACACCGTGTTTTCGCGGCACGATGCGCTGCGAGCAGCGCAACGTCTGCTGAGCCTCGGGCCGGCCCGAATTAAACCACCGCTTTCTTCGCGAGGCCAAGACCAGCGTATCGTTCGCACGGTTGCGGACGTCGAGAGACTGTTCGAGCGATACAACTCCCCCGACTTGGACGAGTGCGGTCTGGTGCTCGAGGCGGACCTTCGCGACATCGTCACGCTAAGTGTTGGCAGAACGGAGATCGACGAAATAACGGTCGCCTACTACGGCACTCAAAGGACGGCGACCGATAATGCGGGACAATCCGTTTATGGCGGATCCGATCTCATTGTAGTGCGCGGCGGATGGGAAGCTCTCGAAGATCTTCAGCTTCCTCGCGCACTAGCTTTGGCCACGGCGCAGGCGAGGGCCTATGACGCGGCGATGGCTGAATACCCTGGGTTTTTCGCCTCGCGGCGCAATTACGATATCGGCCAGGGCGTCGATTCGTCGGATACCTGGCGATCCGGTGTGCTCGAAGCCAGCTGGCGCATTGGCGGCAGCAGTACTGCCGAGCTTGCGGCAATAAAAATTATGAAGCAGGACCCGGCCATCCAACTCGTCCGTGCGTCCGCAGTCAAGGAATTCGGCAAGACCAGCCGGCTATCAGTGAACGCGGACGTTCACTTTCAAGGAGAAGACCCCGATGAGGGGCCGGTTACGCGCTATACGGTCGTCACACATGTGACCCGGGAGCCGCCCAGGAAAGCGGCCGATTAACGTCTTATGCTCGTTGCGATCGTCTTGCACTGTTGGATTTGTCCTGCGCCGTCGATGATCGCTGCACAACTCTGTGCCATTTGCGCCCCGCTTATGAGCGTCAAATTAGGATCGCAAAACGCTTAGGACCAGGGAACATCCGTGGGCGGCTTGAGTTGTTCGGCATAATCCTGAAACCCAATTCGAAGGAGGAAAAAGTGATCGAGGTTATTTCTGCTCCTGAGAATGTCGCCGCATTTCGCGTTGCCGGTACGGTGACGGCGGAGGACTACGGTAAAGTCATCCCGGCCATCGAAGAGAAACTGAGCGAACATCAAGAGATCGGCATCCTGGCCTTACGGAGTTGGAGGACATGACGGGCGACGCGTTGCGCCGCGATCTGCAGTACGGCTTGAGCAAACTTGGCGAATTCCACCGCTTCCAGCGTGCCGCAGTAGTGTCCGAAAAACAGTGGATCAAGGCAGCTACGGAGATGACAAGCGCGCTTTTCCCGCAGATCGAAACACGGGTGTTCCCGGCGGACGAAAAGACCGAGGCTCTGGAGTGGGTAGCACGTATTCAATAGCGGTATCTAGGGAGCGGCCATGCCAACCATCTACAACAAACGACAGGATTCGGAGGGCTTGTGGGAAGTCTATGACGAGGAGAGCGGGGAAGCCGTCATCGTTGATGGTTTGCCGCTTTCCGGCCTGGATGAAATCGAAGCCGGCGAAGCCATCAGAAAACTCAAGCGGGGTGAGGTGACTTCCGACAACATTCCGCCGACGGCTCAGTCTGGGTGGCCTCCGACAAAAGACGGGATATGAAGGGTTCAAGCGGTCTTGAACCTCCGTCGTCTCGACCAGAGAGCGGACCGATTTAGTGTTGCAAAACCGCGAACCACGTAAGCTGTTGTCCAGAACCGCACTGGCAGCAATTGCAATTATCTGCGCGCTAATTCTTGCTGCGTTCTTCATCGGCTTTGAATATTCGGCCCCTGACGAAGGCGCGCTCGTTATTCCCGGATCGCAACAATCGCCGTGATGCCCCTATCGTTGTACAATTTCTGACCGACCTCGTCTGACCAGCGCGAGCGAGGTTGCAGGGGCCACATTTCCGGTGCATTCTCGCCATCGTCCATGACCAATCAATATCTTAACCACCAGTTGGAGTGCCCTTATTGCCTGACGATAAGGCTGAGGATTCCGGCCGACGCCGGTCCTGACGACCGGATCTTATGCGACGACTGCGGCGAATTCCTGGGTACATGGGACGATCTGCTTACCGATTTTGAGAGGCAGGGCGGGCAGGATGGAGTGTTCCGTCTCGACAAGGGCCGTATCAGGCGGATCGATTGAACCGATTGCTCGGCGCGGGCCTACCGGGGGCGGGTCCGAAAGGCGAGCGGCGCTGCGCCTCCGCTCGCCAGCGTAACCCTTTGCAGCACCTGACTATGCGAACCCCGGGGCGTCGGAAAATTTCCAGCGGCTCGAATCATCAGGGAACTTGTTGCCGGCCGGCGGGGTTATCGGACGCCTTCCTAGTTAGGGAAGCTAGCTCCAACCCCAGCGGGAGACGATCATGCCAACTGCGAAGAAAGCCGCGAAAGCGACAACCAAGGGTCTTGAGGACCTGTTCCTCGACGGGCTCAAAGATCTTTACTACGCCGAAAAGAAAATACTGAGGGCCCTGCCGAAAATGGCGAAGGGTGCGGAGTCGGAAAAAGTGACTGCTGCCTTCGAAAAGCATCGTATGGAAACGGAAGGTCACGTCGACCGTCTCGAGGAAGTGTTCGAGAAGTTTGGCAAGGCAGCACGCGGCAAGACCTGTCCGGCGATCGACGGCATCATTGAGGAAGGCTCGGAGATCCTCGAAGAATATGAAGGTGCTCCTGCGCTCGATGCCGGACTGGTCGCAGCGGCGCAAGCCGTCGAGCATTACGAGATCGCCCGGTACGGAACTCTTATCGCCTGGGCGGAACAGATGGGAAAGGCCGATGTTGCCGCCCTTCTCAAAGCGACGCTCAAGGAAGAGGTCGCGACCGACGAAGCCCTGACGGGGCTAGGCGAGGGTGGTGTCAACCAACGCGCCCTCCAAGCGGCCGCATAATTCCTTATGCCACCGGCTTGCGGAGCCCCGGCAAGGGATCGCCAGGGGCTCCGCTCCGGGAATGCAGATATCGGGCCATTCGAGTCTTTCAACCGGCCTTACTGACTTGGCAATTGCAGGAAATTCGCTGCAATACCAAGTCAGTCGACAAATGAAGCGCAGTGGACCGCTGGGACTTAATTGCCTGGAATGGGAATCTTCAAAGATACCAAGCGGTTCAAACGGTGCTGGGCAAATATTAAGCTAAAGAGCAGGATCATGGATCCCGTGTTGTGGGTAGCTTTCCTGGGGACAGTTATCTTCATGCAGGCACCGCCCGGTCCCGACAGCCTGCTTGTGACGGCACGCGCTATCTCTCACGGGCGCAGCACGGCGTTTTTCACGGTGCTGGGCATGACTGTCGGGGCGGGTCTTGTTCAATTGCCTCTCCTCGCATTAGGCGTGTCTTCATTGGTCGCGGCCTCGCCGCTGGCATTCAATCTGCTCCGATGGTCCGGCGCCGCTTATCTGTGTTGGCTCGGATTAAGCCTGTTACGCTCGCCAGCCACGGAAGTTGCCGTCGAAGAGCATGGACATCTTCGTCCGCTGGTTGCTGCACGAGAAGGTATGATCGCCAATCTCTTAAATCCCTGGCCCATCACGTTCATGGTTGCGTTCCTTCCGCAATTCATTGACCCGGATCGAGGATCGGTGACGCTGCAATTGCTGTTGCTGGGTGGCACGCAAAAGGTAACAGGCGTGTTGGTGCTAGGCGCGTACGCGCTCGCGTCCGGTACGCTTGGCGAGCGGATCCTGAAGCAACCAAAGATGCGGCGCTGGCAGCAGCGCATCGCCGGCTCTTTCATCATTGGCCTTGGCATTCGCATGGCCGTGAGTGGCGGAGCGGCCCGTTGAGATAGCCGACCCCACGCGGTTATTGTGTCCCTCCCTTCCTCACAGTCGCTAACCAAAAGGCGGGCCGCTGCCCGCCTTCCCATGGTTCAGTTCTGTGTCGACTCGCCGCCGAGCTTTTTGACATTGCTGCAGAATTCAGGGTGGGTGTTGGCGGCGTTGGCGTTTTCCATCTCCTCATTGCAGACTTTTGTCATTGCCATGCGGTCCTCGTCCGTCAGCGCTTTCCAAGCTGCCGTGAACTCGTCGTCGGACCGCAGGGTGGTCATGCTGGAGTCCGTGTAGAACGGCCCCATCTTTGCGGGGTCATCCAAGGCAGACGTGCCTGTGTCGGCGCCTGCCGCAAGAGAAACGCCGCTTACCATAGAAAGCGCCATCGCGCCTAGACAGATCATCTTGTAGTTCATGACAAGATCCTTCCGTTGTTACTGGTCGCTAATGCAACGACCTGCTGGCAAACGGCCTGTTTCAGAAAAGGTTCCTTTCTCACTTTCTGGCACGGCACTTGACCGGTGCTTTCTACAACCCGAATGGCCATCGCCAAGTGCGCGCTTACCTCTATCCTCAACTGGGACGAAATCTGCTAGAGCGTTCTGTTTTTAGGTAGACGCATATCCGGCGTTCTTGATGTAGTTGGCGCATTCCGCCGGCGTGTAATGA
>NZ_JBVVQU010000054.1:0-45329 GCF_055811555.1 Mesorhizobium sp. WSM4813 | reverse complement strand
AATCGTCAGGGACCAAAAACCATGGCAAACAGCTTGACTTCCAAGACAGTCGCTCTGTCCTGCCGGACATCTCCCCCCTCGTGCAGGGCTGTCCGGGGAAAGTTTTGAGTGAATCGAAATGCCACATGTGCATGCCCGTAAAACGGGTTTTGTCCGTCTTCTCTCTGGTTGTCGAGACTCAGAAAAGGAACGGGGCATGCGCTTTGCACCTAGCATCTTCGGGCAGCTTCTTGAACCCATCGATCGGCGTCAATTCCAAGCAATTGTGGATCGCCACGACGGGGATGCGTACGACAAATCGTTCAGAAGCTGGGATCATCTGGTGGTGCTGATCTATGCCCAGTTCTGCGGCAGCAGCGGTTTGCGTGGCCTGGAAGACGGCTGGAACGCCAACAGCCAGCATCATTATCATCTGGGCAGCGGTCCCTTGATGCGTTCGACCTTGTCGGACGCCAACAGACGGCGTCCGGTCGCCATCTTTGCCGAGGCGTTCGGTCTGGTGGCGAACCTGCTCGACAGGCAAACGCGGCGCGAGGGCGAAGAAATGCTGCGGCTGATCGACTCGACCCCCATTCCGCTCGGCAAACTGTGCGATTGGGCCAAGTCGAACGGGCGCATCCGCGGCATGAAGGTGCATGTCGTCTATGATCCGAAGGCCGACTGTCCGCGCGTCCTCGACATCACCGACGCCAACGTCAACGACGCCCAGGTCGGCCGCCAGATCACGATCGAAGCTGGAGCGACCTACGTGTTCGACAAGGGCTACTGCCATTATGGCTGGTGGACGGCGATCGCCGAAGCCGGATCGATCTTCGTGACGCGGCCCAAGGCCAACATGGGGCTGGCGCTGGTGTGCGATCGCCCTATAGCCGAGCCGCAGGGCGACGGCTTCCTAGTTGTGGAAGACAGTGAGGTAAGCCTGGTCAGCAAGGGCGTTTGCAAGCTGCCGATGCGTCTGCGTCGCCTGCGCGTTCAGCGCGAAGAGGGCGACACCATCACGCTTTTGACCAACGATCTGGAGCGCTCCGCCGTCGAGATTGGACGGCTCTACAAAGGCCGCTGGCAAATCGAGCTTCTGTTCCGATGGATCAAGCAGCACCTCAAGATCCGCAAGTTCCTCGGCAACAACGGCAATGCAATCCGCCTGCAACTCTTTGCCGCAATGATCGCCTATGCGCTGCTGCGCATTGTCGCGGCCACCCGCCGCGTCCCTATTCCAATCCTGAGGTTCACAGAACTGGTCGCTCAATACTTGTTCGGGCGGCGGAAAATGCCCACCATCCACAAGCCGCCACCGGTCAATCCAAGTCGACCAAAAGACCGAGCCTCTCCCAATCAGATGGCCTTCATATATGAATAACTTTCCCCGGACAGCCCTGCCACAAGGGGGAGATTGGCAGTTCCGCCGACAGCGCCTCTTTTTCGAGGTTGGCGATTGGCGAAATCAAAAGATGACGGCCGATCTCCCCCCTTACAAGGGAGAGAAGGGAAGTCAGCAAGGCGAGAAGGTAAGTCAGCTTTCCGCCGGAACGGCCTTCGGCTTGCCTTCGCCGTCCAGCGCCACCATGACGAAATCGGCATGGGTGACCTTCTCCATCAAATCGGAGAGGTAGCGCTGCGCCCAGGCCTCGACCTTCAGCGTCATCGAGGTGCGGCCGACGCGCTCGACATGCGTATAGATGCACAGCGTGTCGCCGATCTTCATCGCTTTGGCGAACGACATTTCCTTCACCGCCGCCGTCACCACCCGGCCCTTGGCGCGCTCGGCGGCGCGAATGCCGCAGGCCAGATCCATCTGCGCCATCACCCAGCCGCCAAAAATGTCGCCCGCCGCATTGGCGTCCGAAGGCATGGCCAAGGTTCTCAGCGTCAGATCGCCAATCGGCCGCCCGTCTGCGTAATGCACCATGCGCCAAATCCCCTCGATATCGATCTTCTCCCGTATCGGGATGGCACCGATGCGTCAACGCGCACAGCCAGGTGCTAAACTGCGCACGGTGAGTTGAGAAAGGCAGCTGACATGAAACTTACCTTTCGTCCTCTGACATCAGATCTATGGCCCGCGCTCGAGGACCTGTTCGGTGAGAGCGCCGTCTGCGGTCGCTGTTGGTGCATGTACGGGCGTATCGGCAGTTCTTATCGAAAGCGACCAGGCGAGGAAAACAAGGCTGCGTTCCGGCAAGCCGTCGAGCATGGTCCCTCCCCAGGCGTACTTGCTTTCGACGGCGGTACTGCTGTCGGCTGGTGCCAGGTGACACCGCGCGATGCCGTGCCCGGGCTCGATCGGCTGTGGCAGCTCAAGCGAGTGGATGACGCGCCGGTCTGGTCCTTGTCCTGCCTCTACGTGCGAAAAGCATACCGCCGGCAGGGCATCACATCCCACCTGATCGCAGCGGCACTGGATGCCGCAAGGCGCGCAGATGCCCCTGCGCTTGAGGCCTATCCTTTTGATGGCGATGTATCGCCGAGCGCTTCCGGCAGTGGATACGCCTCCACCTTCGCTCGCGCCGGGTTCAGGGTCGTCGCCCGCAGGGTGCCAGCCCGCCCGATCATGCGTTATGA
Organism: Mesorhizobium sp. WSM4813; assembly: GCF_055811555.1. Lineage (NCBI taxonomy): Bacteria > Pseudomonadati > Pseudomonadota > Alphaproteobacteria > Hyphomicrobiales > Phyllobacteriaceae > Mesorhizobium > Mesorhizobium sp. WSM4813. Next base: position 42,767 of record NZ_JBVVQU010000054.1, on the reverse strand, counting down.
TTTCAAGCAAAATGCTGATGATGGCGTATGATGCTTGGACCGCTTGTCCACGAGGCAAGGGCCGCTTCGGGCAGGACGCCGAATGCAAACGAAGTACCGGTCGCTTTTTTCACAGGCGATGCCGGAAGCTCCGGTGATCGCGGCGGCTCGCGGCGTCTAGGTTGGGTTAAAGTTCGGAGCCGGCCGCATCCATCATGCAGACCTTTGATTTCATCGTCGTCGGCTCCGGCTCGGCCGGCTCGGTTCTGGCCGAAAGACTTTCGGCCTCCGGCCGCTTTTCGGTTCTGGTGCTTGAGGCCGGCGGCAGCGACCGCCGTTTCTACGTGCAGATGCCGCTCGGCTACGGCAAGACCTTCTTCGATCCAGCGGTCAACTGGAACTACAAGACCGAGCCGGACCCCGGGCTCGCCGGCAGTGTCGACCATTGGCCGCGCGGCAAGCTGCTCGGCGGATCGAGTTCGATCAACGCGATGGTCTGGATCCGGGGCGCGCGCGAGGATTTCGACGCTTGGGCAGCGGCCGGCAATCCCGGCTGGGGCTTCGATGACCTCCTGCCTGCCTTCAAGGCGCTGGAGGACAATCAGGCCGGCGCCGACCAGTGGCGTGGCGTTGGCGGTCCGCTGCACATCACCGACTGCTCGACCTCAGTCCATCCGCTCACCAAGCGCTATCTGGCGGCCGCCAATCAGGCCGGCCTGCCGTTCAACCCGGATTTCAACGGCGCCTCCCAGGAGGGCGCCGGCATCTATCAGATCACCACCAAAAACGGCCGCCGCATGTCGGCCGCCCGCGCCTTCCTGCGACCGGCGATGAAGCGCAAAAACGTCCGCGTCGAGATGAATGCGCTGGCCACCAGGATCCTGTTCGAGGGCAAGCGCGCCGTCGGCGTCGAGTATCTGCAGAACGGCGAGACGAAAACTGCCCGCGCCGGCCGCGAGGTCATCCTGTCCGGCGGCTCGGTCAATTCGCCCCAGTTGCTGCAGCTTTCCGGGGTCGGCCCGTCGGCGCTGCTTGGCGCGCTCGGCATTCCCGTCGTCCATGCCAACGAGAATGTTGGGGCGAACCTGCAGGACCATGTCGGCATCAACTATACCTTCAAGGGCAGGCTGCCGACGCTCAACCAGATACTGCGCCCGTGGTGGAGCAAGCTCATGGTCGGCATGCAATACATAGTGATGCGCTCCGGCCCGCTGTCGCTGTCGATGAACAATGCCGGAGGCTTCTTCCGCACCGACCCGGCTCTTTCACGGCCCAACATGCAGCTGTATTTCCAGGCATTCTCGACCGTCATCCCAAAGAGCGGCGAACGCCCGATCCTGACGCCCGACCCGTGGCCGGGCTTTTCCATCGGCCTGTCCAACTGCCGTCCATCGAGCCGTGGTGAGATCATGATCCGCTCCAGCGATCCGCTTAACTATCCGAAGATCGTCGCCAATGCCTTTTCGACCGAGGCGGATGTCGCAGAAATGCTGGCAGCGGTGAAGTTCATCCGGACGATCGCCGCCATGCCGGCGATGGCCGAGATCATCGAGGAAGAGGTTTTGCCGGGCCCGTCAATCACGTCGGACGCGGACCTCATTCAGGATTTCAGGAAACGTTCGGGCACCGTTTACCACCCGGTCTCGACCTGCCGCATGGGACCGGACGCTGCGCGCGCCGTCGTCGACCCGCGCCTGCGGGTTCACGGCCTCGCCGGCTTGCGTGTCATCGACGCCTCGATCTTTCCCGATAACATCACCGGCAACACCAACGCCGCCTCGATCATGACCGGATGGAAGGGCGCCGAACTGGTTCTGGAGGATCAAAAATGAAAATCACCGAGGTAAAAACCTGGGTTGTCGGCAATCCGCCGCCCGGCATCGGCGGCAAGTATTTCATCTTCGTCAAGCTTACCACCGACGGCGGCGTGGTCGGCTATGGCGAGGCCTACAACGCCACCTTCTCGGCTCATGTCACCGCCAGGATGGTCGAAGACATGGCCGAGCGCTATCTCATCGGCCGCGACCCGCACGACGTCGAAAACTTCTTCCGCCGCGCCTATTCGTCCGGCTTCACCCAGCGCCCCGACGTGTCCGGCATGGGCTGTTTTTCGGCGCTCGAAATCGCCTGCTGGGACATCATCGGCAAGGAGGCCGGCAAGCCGGTCTACAAGCTGCTCGGCGGCCAGGTGCACGAAACGCTGCGTTCCTATACCTACCTCTACCCACACAGCGGCAGCGTCCACTCGGAGGATGCGCGCGGCAAGAACGTCTACAACGATCCCGATATGGCGGCCGAATGCGCGCTCGAATACGTCGAGCAGGGCTTCAGTGCCGTCAAGCTCGATCCGGCCGGCCCCTACACCGCCTTTGACGGTCACCAGCCGCGTCTCGTCGACATCGATCTCTCCACCCGCATGATCAAGGCAATCCGCGAGGCGGTCGGCACAAGGGCCGACATCCTGTTCGGCACGCACGGCCAGTTCACCGCATCGGGCGCGCTGCGCATGGCCCGCGCCATCGAACCTTACGACCCGCTGTGGTTCGAGGAGCCGGTGCCGCCCGACATGCCGGAAGTAATGGCACAGGTGGCGCGTGGCACGTCTATCCCGATCGCCACCGGCGAACGGCTGACGACCAAGTTCGAATTCGCCCGTGTCATCGAGAACCGCGCGGCGACCATTTTGCAGCCGGACCTCGGCCGTTCCGGCGGCATTCTCGAAACCAAGAAGATCGCCGCCATGGCCGAGGCCTATCACATTCAGGTCGCCCCGCACTGCTATTGCGGACCGATCGTCGGTGCGGCCAACATCCAGCTTGCCGTGACCTTGCCCAACTTCCTCATCCTGGAATCGCTGAAACAGTGGGACGGTTTTCACGAAAACCTGCTGAAGAAAAAGATCGAATGGCAGGACGGCAACGTCATTCCGTCGAAGGAACCCGGCCTCGGCGTCGAGCTCGACGAAGCCGTCTGCGATGCGCATCCCTGGACCGGCACGGACCTGCATCTGCAGATGATGCAGACGCCGCTGATGCCGTGAGCGCGCGCGAGCGTTACGCCTTCATCGGCCTTGGCCATCTCGGCGGTCACCTCGCCGCCAGCCTGATCCGCAATGGTTTCACCATCACCGTCTTCGACCGCGATCCCACCGCTGTCGAGCGCCTGTCGACACTCGGCGCCACCGCCGCAAAGAGCCCAGCCGAGGCGGCCGCCCTGGCCGGCAACGCCATCACCTGCCTGCCGTCGCCTGATATCAGCGAGGCGGTACTGGCCGGCCCCGGCGGATTGCTCGATGGCCTGCCCAAAGGCGGAAGCTGGGTCGAGATGTCGACCAATGGCCAAGACGAGATCCTGCGCCTTGCATCCCTGGCTTCGGCAAGCGGCGTCGAGACGCTCGAATGTCCAGTTACTGGCGGCGTGCATCTGGCGGCCGTCGGCAAGATCACCGCACTGGTCGGCGGCGATCCGGCACTCTATAAGCGCCACCGTCCGGCCATCGAGGCGATGTGCGCAAAGTCTTTCCTGATGGGGCCGATCGGTTCGGCGGCGGTGATCAAGGTCATCACCAACATGCTGGCCTTCATCCATCTCGTCGCCGCCGGCGAAGCGCTCATGCTGGCCAGGAAGGGCGGGCTGGATCTTGCCCAGTCCTACCACGCCATATCAGCCTCGTCCGGCAACAGCTTCGTCCACGAGACCGAGAGCCAGCTGGTGCTGAACGGCTCCTACGACATCGGCTTCACCATGGACCTGGCATTGAAGGACCTCGGCTTCGCCCTGGGCATGGGCGAGAAATTCGGCGTGCCGCTCGAGCTCGCCTCGCGCGTCAACGCCATATTCGAACAGGGCAAGAATACCTATGGCGGCAGCGCCTGGTCGACCATGATCGTCAAGCTTCTGGAAGATGCGGTCGGGACCGACCTTCGTGCGCCTGGTTTCCCGGCCAAGCTCGACGTCTGACATCAGGTAATTGTCACGCGATTTCAGTACATTGACTGGATCGCCGAAATCACGCCCGTAACGACCTGAATCAGTCTCTCAGCGCGTTGATTCAATACCTCAGCGTGAGCGCCCCCGGCAGGATCTCGAAGGTCGCCGGTATGCGCCCCGGCGATTCACCGTCTACGTCGACCAGCGCACCGTTCTTCTGCACATCGCCCAACGGTTCGACAACCACTTTCTTGCCGCGCAAAATGGTGATCGCCGGATGGTTGCGATGCCGCCCGCCATAGAGCAGACGGATATCCCAGATCAGTTTCAGCTTGCCGGCCGCACGCAGGATGACGATGTCGAACTGCCCGTCGTCCAGTTCGGCATCCGGCGCGATCATCATGCCGCCGCCGAAGAATTTTCCGTTTGCCACCGCCACCAGCGCCACGCGCGCCTCGACCGGGACGCCGTCGTCGACGGTGATCACAACGTCCTGGAACCGGTAGCGCATAAATTCCCACACCGTGCGCCAGTAGAACAGCGCTTTGGCCGACACCTTGCCCTTGCGCTTGTCGGCGTTGACCGCGCGATCGGTGGCGCCTGAAAGCCCGAGGCTGGCGATGTTGATGAAATGACGGCTGGCCAGCGCGCCATGGTCGTCAACATAGGAGATGCGGCCGGCATCGACCTTGTGGGCCTTGGCATCGGCGACGCGCTTCAACGTCAGGTCGACCTCGCCAGACAGGCCGAGCCCGCGGGCGAAATCGATGCCGGCGCCGCAGGGCAGCAGGCCGAGCTCGGCCGTCCGGCCGCTTTCCGCAAACGCCTGCAGCAGCCCGTCGGCCACCTCGCTGGCGGTGCCGTCGCCGCCCGCCGCGATCACCAGGTCGAAGCCGCTGGCAGCAAGGACGAGCGCCAGCCGTTCGGCGTCGCCGGTCGCCTGCGTTTCGCGCAGCTCGAAATCGCCGAAATGTTTCCTGAGCGAAGCACTGACCTCAGGCCAATGCCGTTTGAGCCGGCCGCCACCGGCAATCGGATTGAGAACCACCCCGACCTTCAAAAACGCCCTCCCTAAGGACGGCAACGACGCTGCTGTCCTAAAATCCTTTTGCCGGCATTGAAGCCCGCGCCGCTCTGTGGGGCAAGGGCCGAATGCTTGATCACGCTGCTCGCCGCAGATGAGGGCGTGTCCCGCCCCCCTGCATCTCGTCCAGAAAAACGCTCCGACGCCGAACTCAGTCCCCGATGATCCCGCTATCCACAGGCGCGCGGCTGTTTCGCCAAACGCTTATCCGGCGTACATTTAACCCATCTCAGGCGGCTACCGATCGCCAAGTTGAAAGACAAAGCGAAACGGCGGATTTCCTGAGGCCCGTACGGCCCCGAATGAAAGCAGGCTTGCCTGTTTTGAGGACCGAGACCTACGGGGCCGCGGAAAGCGTGCGAACGCCTACGGCGGACCGATGCTGCCATGAAGGACGGCAAAAACCTTCGATGGCGCGCTGGCCGAAGCCCGCAAGGGTGAAACTGGCGAGGTCCCGAACGGACGCTGCCCTCGGGCGGTGGCTGGCAGGACCGTCAACATCAAGGCCGGCATGGCGCGACGTCTTTACGGAAGTTGCTGCCGCGACCGTGTCCTGATCTGACAGGGAGGCGCTGGGAGAAATCCCGGCGCCGACTGTCTTTTATAGCCATCCCGCGAATGTTATGGGCGCGGCTTCAGCGTAACGCCGGACCTTGGGCGAGCGCGATTACGGTGCCGACGGCACGATCTTCATCACCAGGCGCTATCAAGCTGCACTCCGGTCTGCCGCCTGATGAAGGCAGGCGCCAAGCTCGATCACGTCGACGACTACCTGATGCCGTTCGGCCACAGGCGGAACTCCTGAAACTTTCCCTTGTGCTCCGCCACGCACAATCCCCAATCGCGGCCAAATCCCGCCTTGATCCACGGCGATTGGTGACGCATCAGCGCCGCACGTTCTTGAAGCACTGCCAGGCTTTGCGAGTATATCGGCGAGACGCCGGCCAAGTGGTCGACGATCGCCGACTGCGAAGCGGCGATGAAAAGCCAGATGTTGCACGAGCGCAATTTCAACTACCCGCTCCTGTCCGGCATCTGCCGCACAACGCAGACGTTGTCGCGGCTTGCCGCGACGGCCCGACGCTTGAGTTGGCGGCGGCAGCGCAGACCGCCACCGACCCACTCCCGTCCGAATTGAGCCGTCGGCCCAGCGTTGCTGTCGGGTCGCAGGCAACAGCCACGGAAACAGAGGCTGCCAGGCCGGTCGCCTTTGAAGCCGCGGTCGATGGCGGACGCTCGGTGCTGTATCGGACGAAGACCGGTTACGCCTTGGTCAAGACCGACCTTGGCCGGGCCGCATTTGCAACGATCGGCTTGGCGAAGCGGTCGGCGAACTGGCTGGCTGCAAAAATGCCGGGCGGTTTGTAAGCGACTCAAGCGATGCCGCTCAGCGCCTGGATCGCACGGTAGAAGGTCGAGGAGAACAGCTCCGGGTCATGCTGTCGCTTCCTCGCCAGTGCAGCTGGTAGGGCAGAAAGGAGCGCCCACCACGCCTAGTCGTCACGTCGATCAGCGCCCGTGTATTCGTCGGCCATGCCCAGACCGCTTCCATCGATCTTCGGCATGAAGCTGCGCTTGAAAATTCAAGCTCGATGCCTAATGATCGCGGCGTTCTGGTGAAGGTAGAAGGCCGCCGCCCCATGAAGCTTCCAACCCGCACCATGCTGTCCTTGATGTTGGCGCTTGTTCCGGCATCAGCTGGGGCACAAAGCCCTGATCAGGGCGGCGACAGGCTCCTTACCGTGGGCCCGGACGATCCGGAGATGGCGGCGGCGATCGAACAGGCACGCGCCAGCCTCGATCAATTTCTGACACTGTCCGAGACGCCGCCGCCCGGAACAGCCAGGTTCAAATTGAAGGTCGTGGTCGAGGACGGAAACGCAGCCGAACACTTCTGGGTCATCCCCTTCCACCTGACCGCGACCGGATTTGCAGGAACATTGGCAAACGAGCCGCAGGCTGTGCGTAACGTCGTGAATGGCCAGGACATCGAATTCACCCGGGATGATATTTCCGACTGGGGATACACCAAGAACGGTCGCCAGGTGGGCAGCTTCACCGTCTGTGTGATGTTGAAGAAGATGCCGAGAGAAGATGTGGATTCTCTCCGAAACAACTACCGCTTCGACTGTTAAGCGTGACCTTCTGCCAATCCTGCTAACCCGCCGCCTCGTCTTTTGGGCCAATCTTGCGCACCAGCGCCGCCGTCGCCAGCATCGCGCCGATGTCGGCGATCATCGGCGCGATATGCTTGGCGTAGTCGAGCGGCACTGAGCTGTCAGGCAGCTCGAAGAAGTCTTTCGTCTGCGGCAACAGCAGGAAACCGTCGCTGCCATTGAGTGCAACCCGTGCCGGATCATCAGGCCATGTCTCGCTGAGCCATGTCAGGGCCTGCGCCAGCCGGCCGCTCACCAGCGGCTGCGCCGCCTCGACATTGTCGGTGCGGAAGTCGTAGGCGGCATCGAGCTCGGGCACACCGCATGACAATTCCTGCATCTTGCTGGCGAACATGCCGCGAAAGAACCCGACGGCCATGTCAGTCCGGCGGGCGGCCACCAATATGCCGGGGAACGGCACGATGGTTTCGAAGGCGACGACGATCCCCTTGAACGCTATCGTGCCGCTCTTGCCCGTGCCTTGCCGGAGATCGGCTTCGTAAAGCTCGAACGGAAATCCCTCGTAGCGGCCGGATACGATGTCGTCGAAGCGTTTGGTGTTAAAAGTGCCGATAGTCTCGCGCGGCAGCCGGTCGAATGAATTCGGTGTCACATCATGCTGGTAGCGCATGCCCTCAATGAAACCGAAGATGATCGGCAGCAGCGTCTTGCGGAACGATCGCCGCAACGTGCTCGCCGGCTTGATCGCCTGGAAATAGAGCAGGATCGCCGCCACGAACCCGGCGACATAGAGGAGCACATGCGGCGTCGAGAACCATCGCTCGTATGGATCGGCGACCGCGTTGAAAAGCCAGGCCACCAGCGCCACGACCACCAGCACCAGGCCGACGAACAGCGGCACCCGCCAGCGGACTTTCCGGTAGGCCGAAGCCCTCCTGGCCTCATAGGCCGCGAGGTTGCTCTTGATGCCGGCGATGTCAGCTTCATCAGGCATGAAATCCGCCGCTTCCATCGCCATCCCCGTCGAAAGACCGAACACCCAACTCGGACAATAGCCGATTTCGCTGAAAGTCGCGCGACTACAGCGTTGGAATGGTGGTGAGCCCACACGATTTACACGAGCCATCAGTCAACTGTGGCCATCAATTCCGGTTACCAAAAACCGCAACGAAACGGGCCGTAACGTTTTGCCTTAATGCGCCCTCCAGCGCTTCAACGGGAACCAGCTGCTCATGGTCGCCGGCACGCAACCGCATGAAGGGATGCAGCCGGTAGGCGGCAATGGCGCCACGCGTGCCGGCGTCGGCGCTGATATCAGCGGTCAGGATGCCGCCCATGCGGCCGGGCCACGGCTGGCGCGCAAAGGCGGTGCCCAAGAAATCGCCGAGCCCATAGGCGACGAGCGCCTTGCCGATCCGCTCCACCGGCTGCACGACATGGGCATGGTGGCCGGCGATCAGCCCGACGCCTTGCGCGGCCAAATGCCGTGCCAGTGCCCGCGTTGCGGCCTGTGGAAAATGCCGGAATTCCCAGTCCCAATGTGGCACGGCACAGATGATGTCGAAGCCGTGAGCAGCATCGCGCGGCCATCGTGCCGGGTCGCCTTGCATCGACACACGGCCCGCGAACACAGCCGCGCCGGCATTGCGCCACAGCGTGAAGGCGGCAAAGCCTATTGTCAGCGGCCCGACCGCAAGGCGCTCGACCGGACCGGCGGCGGCGGTACCGACACTGCGGATGCCGAGACGGTTCAGCGCCGCCACGGTCTCGTCGAAACCCTCGACGCCTTGGTCGAGCACATGATTGTTGGCGAGCGACAAAACCAGCTTCTCGCGCGCGATGCCGGCGGCCGCCAGCGCCTCGGCGAGAAACCGCTCGGTCATGGCGTGACGGGTGCCAAGCTTCGTTCCCATCGTCGCGCTCGGCCGCTCCACCACCGGGCTTTCGCAATTGCCGACCACCAGATCGGCGGAGGCGAGCAGCGCGATGATCGCCGGGTCGCAGTCCGGCGCGCTTCGATTGGCCACTGCCGAGATATCGCCGACAAAGGCGAGCCGCACCGTCCGCGCCGGCGGCGGCTCGATCATCGTTCCTGCCGCCGGTGCAAAACCACGGGCATCGCCGCCAAGAGTCGGCTTCAGGAAACGCGGCAGCCAAGACAATTTGTAGGAAAGCGGATAGTTCGACACGCGCAGCCTGCACCCGGGATGAACGGCCACGGTAGACGATGCGCCCGATATAGCGAAGCGCCTCCGTTCGAAAGGTCAGATACCTGCAGTAGGCGCAGCACACAAGATGCGTATATGGTTGCCGCCGAACGGCATACCGGAGGACCAAGATGACGCGATTTTCGAACCTGCTGGCATCGGCCCTTATTCTGCTGCTGCCGGTTGCTTCCGCCGGTGCCGCAGCCCCCGAACCGGCCGCCCTGTTCGAGGCAAAAACCGTAGCCCACCGCGACAGCACGCTTACCGCGCTGGAAGCCGCTGCACCCACTGATCCCGCGTCGGCCTATGCCGCCGGCGCCGGCCAATTCTTCACCGCGCTGGAGATCCTGGCCGGCGGCCTGCACCGCCACGGCTTCGAAAGCCCGCAATCCTTCATACTGCCGCTGATGCGGCTGCCGGTGCCCGACAATCCCAATCCCGAGCCGCTGACCTACGACGGCTTCCGCGCCATCCTGGTCGCCTTCCGCGATCGGTTGGAAAAGTCCGCCGCCACGCTTGGATCCGTGCCTGCCGATGCCGACATCGGCATGGAGGTCGACCTCACACGTCTCGGCATCGACCTCAACGAGGATGGCCAGATCGCGCCGGACGAAAGCGCCGCCGCGATCATGGCATCCCTGTCACGCGGCGGTGCGCCAGACCCGGCCGCATCCGCCCTCGCCTTCCGCTTCGACCGCGCCGATGGCTACTGGCTGCAGGGCTATGCCGAATTCCTGATGGCGCAGGCCGATTTCTGGCTAGCGCATGATTTCAGGAACGCCTTCGACGGTTCGTTCCACATGCTGTTTCCGCGCGCCAAACTGCCGCTGCAGGACACGCTCGTTCCGCCAGACGGCGGCATGAGCGGCGGCATGTTGTCGTCCGAGTGGCGCATCGCCGACTTCATCTCGCTGGTTCATCTGGTCAACTGGCCAGTCATCGAGCCGGAGCGCCGGCAGGGGGCGCGTCGCCATCTCATGGAAATGATCCGGCTGTCTCGCGAAGACTGGAAAGCGATCCGCGCCGAGAACGACAACGACCGTGAATGGCTGCCCGGCCCGCAACAGAAAGGCGCCAGCCCGCTCACCGGCCTGGAAGTCGGCGAGGAGCAGGTCCAGGCCTGGCACGCCGCGCTTGATATGGTCGAGGATCTGCTCGAAGGCCGCACCTTGCTGCCGCATTTTCGCTTCGCCGACAAAGGCATCAACATGAAACGCTTCTTCGACGAGCCGAAGCCCTTCGACTTGGTGCTGTCGATCACCGGCCCGGCCATCGCGCCCTATCTCGAGAGCGGAAAGATCCTCACCGGCGAAGAGTTCAACCAGATCCAGCGCCAGTTCGGCGGCGCCGGGTTTTTGACGTTTGCGCTGTGGTTCAACTAAGGGCGCGTTTCGACATCGCTCCTGACACCCTTGTGTCAGCAGCTTGGTTTCGTCTCGCGCCCCTCACCACTCCGCTCTTTCCATTTTGGCCGATACCTCCCATATTCGGGGCATGGCCAAACTTTCCGATAAAAAAACGCCGCCGCCGGCGCGTGATGGTCGCGCTTCGCCGCCCAAGCGGCGCAGCCCGCTGACCGATTTCCTCGATGCCTCGGAGCCGTTGCACAAGGGCGGCTTTGCCGAGGCGCCGCAGGCCGAATTCTCAGGCACGCCGCTGACCGGCTCGATCGCCGATTGGGCCGAGCAGATCGAGCAGGAAGCCGAGAAGGAAGGGCGCCAAGTCGTTCCCGACAAGAATGGCGGCAAAGACGCCGGCAAATCGCCGAAGGCGGCGAAAAAGATCCCCGAGCGCTCCTCCTCTCCGGGCCGTACGGCGCGAGGCACCTCGATGGGCGGCGCGGCGTCGGCGCGGGAGCGCACCGCGGCCGGCCTCAGTCCTGTCGCCGGCCTCGATGTCTCGCTTGAGGAGGCCGAGACCATGGCCTCCGGCGGCGTCACTGCCACCGTTGCTGCGCTGTCGGCACTGATCGAATCCGGCAATCCGCTGCACAAGGATGGCGTGCTATGGACGCCGCACCGCCCGGCCCGGCCCGAAAAATCCGAAGGCGGCATTGCCATCAAGATGGTGTCGGATTTCGAGCCGGCCGGCGACCAGCCAACGGCGATTAAGGACCTTGTCGAGGGCGTCAACGACAACGACCGCACGCAGGTGCTGCTCGGCGTCACCGGCTCGGGAAAAACCTTCACCATGGCCAAGGTGATCGAGGAGACGCAGCGCCCTGCCCTGATCCTCGCCCCCAACAAGACGCTGGCTGCGCAGCTTTATTCCGAGTTCAAGAAATTCTTCCCGGAAAACGCCGTCGAGTATTTCGTCTCCTACTACGACTACTACCAGCCGGAAGCCTATGTGCCGCGGACGGATACCTTCATCGAGAAGGAATCGTCGATCAACGAGCAGATCGACCGCATGCGCCATTCGGCGACGCGCTCGCTGCTGGAGCGCGACGACGTCATCATCGTCGCCTCGGTGTCCTGCATCTACGGTATCGGCTCGGTCGAAACCTACACGGCGATGACTTTCCAGATGCAGATCGGTGACCGGCTCGACCAGCGCGCACTGCTCGCCGACCTCGTCGCCCAGCAATACAAGCGCCAGGATATCAACTTCGTCCGCGGCTCGTTCCGCGTGCGCGGCGACACGATCGAGATATTCCCGGCCCACTTGGAAGACCGCGCCTGGCGCATCTCGCTGTTCGGCGACGAAATCGAGGCGATCACCGAATTCGACCCGCTGACCGGCCAGAAGACCGGCGAATTGAAGAGCGTCAAGATCTACGCCAATTCGCACTATGTGACGCCGCGCCCAACCCTGAACCAGGCAATAAAATCGATCAAGGAAGAGCTCAAGCACCGCCTGGTGGAACTCGAACGGGCCGGTCGGTTGCTGGAGGCGCAGCGGCTGGAGCAGCGCACCCGCTTCGATCTCGAGATGCTTGAGGCGACCGGCTCCTGCGCCGGCATCGAGAACTATTCGCGCTATCTCACCGGCCGCCAGCCGGGCGATCCGCCGCCGACGCTGTTCGAATACATTCCCGACAACGCGCTGGTCTTCATCGACGAAAGCCACGTCACCGTGCCGCAGATCGGCGGCATGTATCGCGGCGACTTTCGCCGCAAGGCGACGCTGGCCGAGTACGGTTTCCGTCTGCCGTCCTGCATGGACAACCGGCCGCTGCGCTTCGAGGAGTGGGACGCCATGCGCCCGCTTTCCGTCGCGGTTTCGGCGACGCCCGGCGGCTGGGAGATGGAGCAATCCGGCGGCGTCTTTGCCGAGCAGGTCATCCGCCCGACCGGCCTGATTGATCCGCCGGTCGAGGTGCGCCCGGCCAAGACCCAGGTCGACGATGTCGTCGGCGAGATCCGCGACACGACCAAGGCCGGCTATCGCACGCTGGTCACCGTGCTGACCAAGCGTATGGCCGAGGACCTGACCGAGTATTTGCACGAACAGGGCATTCGCGTCCGTTACATGCACTCCGACATCGACACCCTGGAGCGCATCGAGATCCTGCGCGACCTGCGCCTCGGCGCCTTCGACGTGCTGGTCGGCATCAACCTTTTGCGCGAAGGCCTCGACATCCCCGAATGCGGCTTCGTTGCCATTCTCGATGCCGACAAGGAGGGCTTCCTGCGCTCCGAAACGTCGCTGATCCAGACCATCGGCCGCGCCGCGCGCAATGTCGACGGCAAGGTCATCCTCTACGCCGACCAGGTCACCGGCTCGATGGAACGGGCGATGGCCGAGACCAACCGCCGTCGCGAGAAGCAGATGGAGTGGAACGCGGCCAACGGGATCACTCCGGAATCGGTCAAGTCGCGCATCTCCGACATCCTGGACTCGGTCTACGAAAAGGATCACGTCCGCGCCGACATCTCGCAGTTCACCGACAGCGCCGGCGCCATGATGGGCAACAATCTGAAAGCCCATCTCGACGCGATGGACAAGCAGATGCGCGACGCCGCCGCCAATCTCGATTTCGAGAAGGCAGCCCGCATCCGCGACGAGATCAAGCGGCTGCGCGAAATGGAGCTGTCCATCTCCGACGACCCGCTGGCCAAATATGCCGATATGGAAAGCCCGGTTTCGGGTCGCGAAAAGGGTAAGCACAACAAGGGCGTGGCCAAACATCGTACATCAGAGGAACAGGAGCGTTTCCGCAAGCTCGACGAGGTACATGCCGCCGAAGAGGCGGCCAAGGCTGCCCGGCCCAACCTCTTCCGAAAGCCGGCGCTCGACGAAATGGGCGCCGACGGCGCCGTGCCGGTGAGGAAGCCATTGTTCGCAAAGCCGTCGCTGGACGATATGGGGCCAGGCACCGACATGCCGACGCCGTCAGGCGCGGTGTCCCGTTCGCTGTTCAAGAAGCAGTCGGCACAGGAGGCGCACGGCTCGGATTTCGGTATACCGGGTGAACCGACCAAGCCGCTGTTCAAGAAGAACTCGCTCGACGAGATGACGGTGCGGCGGACCGAGAAGCCAGTCGAGGGAAAGGTGCCGGCGAAGCCGCAGCCGATCTCCCCCCGTGTGGGGGAGATTGGCAGCTTCAGCGCTCAGCTCACTCCTACACGCCACTTGCCATCGGCCCCACCCTTGGTGTAGCCAATCTCCACACTCGAACGTCTCGAAAGGAGGGCTGCGTGTCTTTCGACCACCACCGTCAGCGCGGCCCTGTTCCTGCCCTGCGAGCTTGCTTGCAGGGCTGACCAGAGACGGTCCGGGTTCTCCCGCTTCGATTTTCTTGGTCTGCCCTTCGTGGTGCTGCAACGCCGAGCCTGATGGCCAGCCTGCGCACCGTCAAAGTGCATCGAACCGGAGCTTCCCTCCGGGCAGACCAGAGAAACCCACATGGCCCTGATCAGCCTCAAGTCCCTCGGCGTCACCATGAGTGCGCCGCTCTTCTCCAACCTCGATCTCACCATCGGCACCGGCGACCGCATCGGCATCGTCGCCGCGAACGGCCGCGGCAAGTCCACTTTGCTGAGGTGCCTGACCGGCGAAATGGAGCCGACGTCAGGCGACATCACTCGTACGCGCGGCCTGCGTGTCGGCCATGTCGAACAGTCAGTTCCCGCAGCATTGGCCGAGCATGGCTTTCAGCAGGTCGTGGCCGACGCCTTGCCGGCCGAGCAGGCTGAAAGCGAGCAATGGCGCGTCGACGTGGTTCTCGATTCACTGGACGTACCGCAGCCGATGCGCGAGCGGCCGATGCGGGCCTTGAGCGGCGGCTGGCAAAGGCTGGCGCTGATCGCCCGCGTCTGGGTCACCGATCCGGACGTCCTGCTTCTCGACGAGCCGACCAACCATCTCGACCTCGCCAAGATCAGCCAGCTCGAAACCTGGCTGAACGCGCTGCCGCGCGAGGTGCCGGTGGTGATCGCCAGCCACGACCGGGCGTTTCTCGACGCAACGACCAACCGGACGCTGTTCCTGCGCCCCGAACAATCGCCAGTGTTCTCGCTGCCCTATTCACGGGCACGCGATGCGTTGAGCGAAGTCGACGCCTCGACCGAGCGCAAATTCCAGCGTGACATGAAGGTGGCGCAGCAATTGCGCCGGCAGGCGGCCAAGCTCAACAACATCGGCATCAACTCGGGCAGCGACCTACTGACGGTCAAGACCAAGCAGCTCAACCAGCGCGCCCAGCGCCTCGAGGAGGTCGCGGCACCGGCGCATCGCGAAAGATCTGCGGGTGCGATAAAGCTTGCCAATCGCGGTACCCATGCCAAGGTGCTGATCACGCTCGACGACGTGGCGGTCGAAACGCCTGACGGCACGCTGCTGTTCAGGACCGGCAAGCGCCATATCTGCCAAGGCGACCGCGTCGTGCTGGTCGGCCGCAACGGCGTCGGCAAGTCACGGCTCATCAGTCTGATCAGGAATGCCATCGTCGGGCCGGAGACGGCGGCGCAAGGCGTGAAGGTGACGCCGTCGACGGTGCTCGGCTACAGCGATCAGGCATTGTCTGATATCAGCGGCGACGACACGCCGCTGGCGATGCTCTCGCGCAGCTTCGACGTCGGCGAGCAGCGCGCCCGCTCGCTGCTGGCGGGTGCGGGCGTCAGCATCGACATACAGGAGCGCAGCATCGACGTGCTGTCGGGCGGGCAGAAGGCGCGGCTGATGATGCTGGCGCTGAGGCTCGCCAATCCCAATTTCTACCTGCTCGACGAGCCGACCAACCATCTCGACATCGACGGCCAGGAAGTGCTGGAAACGGAACTGCTCGCCCATCAGGCAAGCTGCGTGCTCGCCTCGCACGACCGCTCCTTCATCAGGGCGATCGGCAACCGCTTCTGGCTGATCGAGAAGCGGCGGCTGACCGAGATCGACAGCCCCGAAGGTTTCTTCCGGGAGGTCGCCGAGGCCGCGGGTTGAGTGATTGGCGGCAGGATGTCTGTCGAGGATCTCTGGCAGATGTGATCTGACCACGAAGGCGCCGCTTGCTCGGCTGAGCGGCACTTCTGAATGCCCTTCATAGGTGGAGCAATAACGCCCCGGATGGAGACAGACACTTATGACGACGTTCCGACGCGCCAGCGCGACCTTCAGATCGCTAAAATTTCGTATCACACTATGAGACGCTTCCTTGAGTTCCGCGACGTATCATGCGACGGTACGTCTATAAGAGACAGCAGCAGATGATCCGCTCGTTTAAGGATAAGACCAGCGAGGCGGTTTCGAAAGGCAAGGCCCCAAAAGGCTTCCCCTCTGATCTTGTTCGTTCGGCTCAGCGCAAGTTGTTCATGATCGATAACGCCGCTGAACTGGCGGACCTGAAGACGCCACCCGGCAACAGGCTTGAACCGCTGAAAGGCAATCGTGCCGGTCAGCATTCAATCCGCATCACGGATCAGTTCCGCGTCTGCTTTCGGTGGGTGGACGGGCAAGCAGAGGATGTCGAAATCACCGATTAGCACTTAGGGCTCGATACCACGATGCACGACGCATGATCATCGCTTTCCTTGGCAATTAACCGTTGTCAAACCGCTCACTGCCAGGAGTTTGTTATGTTGTATTTTGACACCCCGATCCATCCCGGAGAAATCCTTCGAGAGGAATTTCTTGTTCCGCTTCGTCTGAAGCCTTACACGCTGGCCAAAAAGCTGCATGTTCCGCGCACGCGCATCGAGCGCCTGGCCAGCGAGACGACACCGGTAACTCCCGACACCGCGCTGCGCCTTGCCAAGTTCTTCGGAACAACGCCGCAGTTTTGGATGAACATGCAGTCCCGTTACGATCTCGCGGTAGAGGGCGAAGCCAAGAAGGCCGAACTCGACGCAATCGAGCAGATGGAAGCTGCTTGAGATCATCGACGGCGGAGTAAATCCGGCCTTGCGGCAGAAAAATTCCGCCAGCCTGTCGGATCGCGAGCGCACGCCACGTCCTTGGGTTGCCGACACGGTGATGCCGGCGCCAATCGAGGAGAGAGCATCATGTCTATTCTGTCATCCGTAGGTCGCATCGCGATCCGTTACTCGGCAGCTCGCGCCCGCTACCGCAGCGAGTGCGCCCTCCTTTCATTGCCGATCGAACTGCGCAAGGACATCGGCTGGCCGGAAATCGTCGTCGACGCACAGAACAGCCCGCGGATTGGCCTGGCTCCGTGACAAGGGCCGGCCATCGCACGGTCGGCACCAAAAAAACGCATCGGCCATGTAGGATCGCCGCTGCCTCATTCGTCCTGTGGTTCGCAACGCCCAACCAAAGAGGAGCAAGACATGAACGATCAGCCCCAAACCCAGCCTGCCGCGAAAGTTCTCGGCGGATTGACGCCCTACCTTCAGCTGGACGGCGCCTTCAAGGCTTCAGAGTTCTATCAGAAGGCATTCGGCGCCGAGCAGGTCTTCTTCTACCCGCCGGACGAGCAGGGCCGGACGATGCACATCCATCTCCACATCAACGGTTCGACCTTGATGATTTCCGACTTCTATCCCGAGCACGGAATGGCCGCGGTGAAGCCGCAGGGCTTCACCATGCAGCTCCATCTCGGCAGCGACGACATCGACGCCTGGTGGCAGCGCGCCATCGATGCCGGTTGCCAGGAAGTGATGCCCTTGCAAGTGATGTTCTGGGGCGATCGCTGGGGTAACATGCGCGATCCGTTCGGTGTCGAGTGGGCAATGAACGCGCCCGTGAAGGCCGCCTAGCTGAACAGCGCCACCAGCCAAGGAGAACCATAATGTCCTATGTCGATGGCTTCGTACTCGCCGTGCCCAAGGCAAATCTCGATGCCTATAGGGAAATGGCGCAGCTCGGCGGCACCGTCTGGAAGGAGCATGGCGCGCTCGCCTATGTCGAATGCATAGGCGACGACGTGCCCTATGGCGAGGTCACCTCGTTCCCGCGCGCCGTGCAGGCCGGGGAAGACGAGGTCGTCGTCTTCTCATGGGTCGTCTATGAATCGCGGCAGAGCCGCGATGCGGTAATGGCCAAGGTGATGGCCGATCCACGCCTGAAATCCGACTGGTCGGCGATGCCGTTCGACGGCAAGCGCATGATCTTCGGCGGCTTTCAGCCTTTCATTGAGCTGTAGGGCCGCGTTACGCTAGGCGGTCGAGCAGCGGCTTGAGCCGGTCGCCATAACGTTTCCACAGATCGACCGAGCCCTGGTACATCGGCTGGCGCACCTGCGCTGCCGACGCTGTGCGCACCGGCCGGTCGGTCTCGTGGAACGACAGCACCGCTTCGTCCCATGGCAGATCGAGATGGGCGATCAGCGCCCGCGTCTGCCCTTCCTGGTCGGCGACGAAATCCTCGTAGCGCACATCATGCACGACATCAGGCAGAACGGTGCGCCAATGCGCCATGATATCGGTGTAGAGATTGTGGAAATCGGCGAGCTCGCCGAGGTCGTAGCCGTAGCGGTGGCTGTCGCCGCGGAAATGCACCTTGTAGATCGACAGGCATGTCGCCGCCGCATCGCGCACGCAATGAATGATCTTGGCCTTGGGCAGCATCAGATGGATGAAGCCTACCAAAAGGAAATTGCCGAGCATCTTGTCGGTGACGTGCCGGAAACCAGGATAGCGGGCGTGCAGCAGGTCAAGATAGGTTTGGCCTGCCTCGGCATAGGCCTTGTCGGGCAAGTCGGCGATGCCCCAGGGAAAACCGCCCTTCATCCCAGGTGGAAACTGCTTGCCGACCGCCGTCTTCAATATGCTGAGCTCACCGGCGCCATAGACCTGCGGATGGCTGGCGATGATCTGCTCGATCAGCGTGGAGCCGGAGCGCGGCATGCCGACGACGAAGATCGGCGTGTCGTCGGCGATCCCGCTCGGTCTGTGCTTGTCGAAGAAGGGCTTGTCGAACACCGCCTTCATCGCCTCGAATTCGGCGCGTGTCTTGACCGCATCGTAGTCGATGCCCGTGCGGCGGATCGCATTGCCTTCGGCGAAATAATCGAAGGCACGGCCATAATCCTTCAAATCGTCATTGGCCTTGCCGAGGCCGAACGAAAGCTGCATGCGCGCCAGGCTGCCTTCCGGCGCCTTGGCGTGCTGCGCCTCCATCCCGGCAAGCTCGGCGTCGCGCTCCTGCTGGCGCTTGACCTGGGTGAGCATCAGCCAGGCCCTGGCCATGCCGGGATCGACCGCCAGCGCCTGCCGGAAATGCTCCGCCGCCTCTCCGAGGCTGCCCTTCTCCATCAGCCCGACGCCCAGACCGTGCAGCAAATCGGCGTCCTTCGGCCGAATTGCCAGTGCTTCGCGGAAGACGGCAAGCGCCTCGTCGAGCCGCCCAGCCTCCTGCAGCGTTTCGGCAAGCCCGATGCGGGCGCGGACATGGAACGGGTTGCGACCGATGGTGCCGCGATAGATCTCTTCCGCGCCCTCGAACTGGCCAAGCTGCTTCAGCGAGGAGCCGAGATTGTCGCGCGCCGCGAGTTGGTCCGGCCGGATTGCCACCGCGCCACGAAAGAAATCGACGGCTGCACTAACACGGCCGAGGTCGCGCATCACCGTGCCGAGGTTGTTGAGGAAATCCGGATTCTTGGGCTGCAGGCGCACCGAATGTTCGAGGAGATCGAGTCCTTCGGCGCTGCGCCCGGTCTGGTGCAGCAGCAAACCGAGGAAATGCGCCGCCACCGCATGATTGGCCTTTTGCGCCAGCACCTGCCGGTAGAGCATCTCGGCTTCTTGCCGGCGGCCGGCCTGATGCAATTGCAGCGCCTGCTGCACGCGCTGATCGAGGCCCAGCGGCGGCTGTCCGCCTGAGCCGAAATTGGCGCCCGCGCCTGCCGGTCTTCTCTGATCTCTGTTGATGGGAAACCTGCCGTGTTTTGTCCGCCTGCCGCGATCTAGGCCATCGGCGCGGCAGGTTCAAGGGTTCGCAGGCCAGCTTACCGGAAATCGGCCTGGGTCAATACATACATGTTCTTGCGGCCGTGCGAATAGGCTTCGCGCGCAACATCCTGGATCGACGAACGCTCCGCATCGAAGGCGCTGAGATACTCGGCTTCCGCTCCGCTCGTGGCCGTTGCCGCCGAAAGCGCTGCAATCTCCACAAAGAACGGCACTTCGAACATGCCGTCATGGCCGACAAAACGAATGCGCCTGGCCGCAGCGTCGTAGGAGCGGCTGCGGTTGGGGAAATTGAGCGTCATGATCGAGTCCCTCAGCGTATGACCCCGAACCGGAGGCTCGGAAAGGATCATGTTCAAAATCAAGATACTACAGCGCCCTTTGCGCGTCCAAAAGGGCGCGGCGCTGTAGGGCACAGCAAGCCGGCCATGTCAGATCAGGCGATTGGTCTCCGCAACCTGTTTGGCCCGCCGCACCGTGCCGTCGGTGTCGGCGATCCTTCGCCGTGCCGCCTCGTCACTTCGTATCGTCAGACGCGCCGACATGACTTTCGCAGGCCCGACGGTCGGCTTGGCGACGGGATTGATTGTTACGGTTACGCCACTCGGCGTTTTCACAGAGATCATGAAATTTTTCCTTCCGAACGAAATAAAACATAGATGCCGGCACAAAAGTTCCGGCGACATATCAGACATTTTCAGAAATCTCTTGAATCATATCAGCATTCTACAAATAATCATAGAGAGCGAATTTTGTGAATCGATCATGATCCGGCAGGAATCTTCTTGAATAAACCGCAATTTCGGATTAAAGAATTGAGATCGTTTTTTGGGCCAAGCTTGGCATCTCGCGGCGTCAGAGGTTCTCGACCCGCCAAACTCATTCCAGATCGCCGATACCCAAATTGCCGCTACAGTGACACACGACATTTAAGTCCCCGGTGCCGCGAAGCGGGCGCCACCTTATCGGATCCAAGCTGGAAACGAGACTTCGAGGCACGAGAATGTCTGGCCGAACTACCCATTCCATAGCGCATTTCGAGGCACCCTTCGGGCTCGGCGGGCTGGAAGGAAAATTGCCGGCCGGCGACTACGACATCGACCACGATGAGGAGCTTATCGATGGCATGTCGTGGCTTGCCTGGCGCCGTGTCGCCACCTTCATCCATCTACCGGCAAGGACGGTGAAAAGCCAGACCAGCCAATTGGTCGCCATCGACCTCGCCGAACTCGAAACCGCGCTGAGGCGCGACCAGGAGAATGCCGCATGATACGTTTCCAGCAGAACGCGCGCCCGCGCACCGACACGCCCGCGCATCTTTTCGCGATCGGCCAGACCGTTCGCATGAAGAGCCGCACCGGCCTTGTGCAGAAGACCGCAGAGCTGTTCCAAATCAAGAGCAAGCTGCCGGTCAAGGACGGCTCGCCGCAATACCGCATCCGCAGCGACGAGGAGACCTATGAGCGGGTCACCACGGAAGACAATCTCGAGGTGGCCGACAATCCGAGCGCCTAATGCATGTCGCCCAAAAGCATGCCCACGGGCCTGACCCGAGGGTGCGAAGCGGTTTGGGACAACGACATGCATAAAACAGAAATTGAAAGCGCGTCGGCTGAATCCTTTTCAACGCGACGCGCTTTAGGCCCACATCAGCCGCCACCGTTAACCAATCACGAGGGACCAGGAAATGGCCAAGGGTCAACAGCGCAGCAACCGCGAGACACGCAAGCCCAAGAAGGACAAGGCGGCGGCAAAGCCGGCTTCGCCCTTCGGCTCGGCCGTCAAGCAGGCGGAAGCGGGTTTGAAGCCGAAATCCAAGGGCTAAAGCGCGTCGCGTGCGACCCGCCTCATGCGACGCGCTTTAGGTTGTTGTTTTACGCATGTCGTTATCACAAAACCGCTGCACACTTTTGCGCGACATGCATTAGTGGCGGACGGATGAGCAACCCTGCATTCATCTAGCCCCCGCGCGGATCGGATTAAAGATCACGTAACGTCGAAGCCATATGGTCAGGATTGGCTAGGGCCGAGTTCATCGCCCATTGCCATAACGCTAGGCTGCCGGCGTAGAGGCAAGAGGTGCCGGTTGCCGTCGCCCGCCTGTGTCCAGCTAACAGATGGAGCCCTCCCCGTCCGGAGACGGGGAGGAAACCAGCCTCTCAGCAGGGACCGTCGTCAACGATGCGATAGTCGGCGGCGCGAGCCTCGCAGGCGTTGGGGAAGGTGCGCAATTCGCCACGGCGGCGTGCGCAGACAGGGGCATACTCGCGCGTGCAGAATGTCTGCTCTTCACCACCGCCGCCGCCGTCGCGGCACTGGCCGTCGCGGATGATGCGGTACCCGGCCCGCTCGGCAAGGCAGGCATTGGCGAAGGTCTGGCGGTCGCCACCGCGCCGGGCGCAGACCGGATCATACTGCCTGGTGCAGAATTGCGGCCCGGGCCTTGGCGGGCGGTACCCCGGTCCTTCCTCCACCACCACCGCGGTACAGGCTGCAAGAACTGCCGACAGCAACAGGATGGCAAAACCCTGCCGCGAGAAGATTGCCGCAAGAAATTTCATAACTATACCTCCCGAGCCCCCGCTCCGGCGCAAGATGCGCTCCACTCTAGGCCGATCCTCGCCATTCCGCTGCCAAATGCAACCCCTGTTTGCAAGCTGCCCCAGCCCGCTGGACCATCCGTGGCCAGGCTCTGGCCGATGACCGGGCGAGCCCCCGTCCTATCGATGCCATGCGTCGGAATGCGCCCATCTGGCGGCCCGCGGGCGCTACCTTGCAACGATCACCTTTCCGTGCGATAAATTTCGTGTTCGGGCATTTGCGACCCGGAGAGCGGAACGTTTTGGACGACCTTTCCCCGATACTGTGAATCTCTGACGGCCCCGTTTTTCGGCGGGGGGTTTTGACCATGCGCCAATGCATGACTGCCGAAGCAACCACCGGGACTTGCCCACGGCGTCAGGCGGCGGGCAAACCACAAAGACTGACACGGGTGAAGGAGTTTCCCCAATGGCCCAGACCGGCACCGTTAAATTCTTCAACGCTACCAAAGGCTTCGGCTTCATCACGCCAGATGACGGCGCCAAGGACGTGTTCGTCCACATCTCCGCGATCGAGGCTTCGGGCCTGCGCACGCTCGTCGATGGCCAGAAGGTCACCTTTGACGTCGAGCCCGACCGCATGGGCAAGGGGCCGAAGGCGGTCAATCTCCGCGCGGACTGAACCGTCGGCGCGCGCACGTCCGCGCGGACGTGCCAGGAATGTGTCCGAGGCCCCTCCAAAGGCCTTGAACCGGCTTTCAGGGCCGACCCGAGTTTCGAAGGCGCGGCGGTTTCGTCGCGCCTTTTTCGCGGCAGGGCGGCAAGCCAATGCTCGCAAAACTTTCTCTTGCCGATAGCGCTAAAATAAAGGACAAATTTCCACTCGGGCATTTGCCGGCCCGAGACTGGACTTGATGGGATCAAAGGAGCTTCCCATGCCGCAGACCGGCACCGTCAAATTCTTCAATCATGCCAAAGGCTTCGGCTTCATCACGCCGGATGATGGCGCGAAGGATGTCTTCGTCCATATTTCGGCCGTGCAGGCGTCGGGTCTTCCCGGTCTTGAGGATGGGCAGAAGGTAACATTCGACACCGAGCCGGACAAGCGCGGCAAGGGTCCGAAAGCCGTCAACCTGTCGATCGGCTGAGCCGAGTTCGAGACAGCGTCGGACGGTCCCGTGGCGCAGGTCCGCTCCTTGTTGAGCGTACGATATTTGTGCTTTGCGCCCATGCCTGATCGATGAATATCGACTGGTCCCCAGCCCGCCAATTTCGTTCAGCCCCCGTTCAGCCACGGTCGCCTATTAGCTTCGGCAAAGCCGGACCGCATCCCCAGATTACCCGGGCCGGCACGAAGGAGACCGACATGAACCGAATTTTCAAGACCACCATTCTGTCCGCCGCGATTGTTGCGACCACGCTCGCGACCTTGCCAGCGGCCAGCGCTGGTGACTGGCGCCACCGGCACCCCCATCGTGGCAATGGCGATGCGATCGCGGCAGGCGTCCTAGGCCTCGCGGCCGGCGCCCTGATCGTTGGTGCGCTCAACAACCCGCAGCCCAGCTATTACGACCCCGGCTATGACGATTATGGTCGTTATCCACGGCCCGCCCCGGTGCGCCGCTACTACGCGGAACCGCGAGTAGTCTACAATGACGGCTATGCCGAGCCATGGACCCGTGGCTGGTATGAATATTGTTCGGATCGCTATCGCTCGTTCAACGCCCGCACCGGTACGTTCACCGGCTATGACGGCGAACAGCATTTCTGCACCGCGAACTGAGGCTTCCCTGCCCCCAAACAAAAGCGCTGTCCGCCAGGCCAGCGCTTTTTCTCGTCGGCATGCATAAAAGCAGGAGACCGATGCGCGTCGCGTGAGTATCCTCAGCCGCAACGCGTTTTAAATCAGGAATGGATTGCTCCGGCGCTCTTCGCCGAAGCGGCCGCCGGGACCATGGCCGCAGATGAAGCCGATGTCGTCGCCGAGCGGCAAAAGCTTGTCCTTGATCGAGGCGATCAGCGCGGCGTGGTCGCCTCCCGGCAGGTCGGTGCGCCCGACCGAGCCGCGAAACAACACGTCGCCGACATGGGCGAACTTCGCAGCACGATTGTAGTAGACGACATGGCCGGGCGCGTGACCGGGGCAATGAAAGACTTCGAACGCGTGCTGGCCGAACGAGACGGTATCGCCTTCGCTGAGAAAGCGGTCGGGCACGCAATTGCGCACCGGATCGGTGATGCCGTAGTGTTTCGCCTGTTTCTCGAGATTGGCAAGCAACGGACGGTCGGCCTCATGCGGGCCGATGATCTCGACGCCGAGCGCCTCCTTCAGCTCCATGGCGCCGCCGGCATGGTCGATATGACCATGCGTGATCCAGATCGCGCCGGCGTTGATCGCATTGTCCTTGAGCACCGCCAACACCTTCTCGATGTCGCCGCCCGGATCGACGACGACGCCTTGTCTGTCGTCCATGTCGAAGAGGATGGTGCAGTTTTGCTGGAAGGCCGTGACCGGCACGACGCCGGCGTTGAGCTGACCCATGATCGTCCTTTCGCTGTGTCACCCCTGATGTAGATCCACACGCGAACGTCGTCCACCGCATCCGGCTGTCGCCACAACGCAAAAAAAGAAATGGGCGGCCGAAGCCGCCCATGCAAAAGCCCGAAACCGCTAGGCTGCCTTCTTCGTCGCATTCATGACCGCGCCGATGATGGCCGTCAGAATGGCGCCACCACCGGCCCCGCCGAGGATGTTCTGCACATTCAGCGCGCTGCCCAATCCGCCCGTTGCCGCTGCGGCTGCAGCCGGATCGATCGTGCCACCGCCGAGCAGGCTGCCGAGGATGGCCGCACCGCCGACGCCGCCAAGGGCGCCGCCCAGGATTTTGGTAAGCTGCCCCACTGCCGCTGTCTTGAGCGCCGCGCCCACCGCCTGGCCACCGATGATACCCATAATCACCTGAACAATGATCGGAAGAAGCGTGTTCATGTCCATATTACCAGTCCCTCCATAGCTGCCAGCCTCCCGGGCCGGCAGCATCATGAGACGCCGAATTGGACGAAAGTCAAATGCAGAAGTGCTTAAATAAAAGGGGCGGCCCGAAAACCGCCCCTACTTATAAAAAAAGCTGTGACTTTCGTTATTCTGCTGCGATTGCGTGCTTGGGTTGAACGGCTGCAGAATAGTCGTTCATCAGAGTCTTGGCGATTTCACCCACCTCGAATCGGTATGGACCGATCTCTGAGACGGGCGTCACCTCGGCCGCTGTTCCGGTGAGGAAGCACTGCTGGAAGCCTTCGAGCTCTTCCGGCATAATGGTGCGCTCGATCACCTCGAAGCCGCGATCCTTGGCAAGCCCGATCACCGTACGGCGGGTGATGCCGTCGAGGAAGCAATCGGGGGTGGGCGTGTGGATCTTGCCGTCCTTGACGAAGAAGATATTGGCGCCGGTCGCTTCCGCAACCTGGCCGCGCCAGTCGAGCATCATGGCGTCGGCATAGCCCTTGGCTTCGGCGGCATGCTTGGACATGGTGCAGATCATGTAGAGGCCGGCAGCCTTCGATTTCGACGGCGCGGTGCGCGGATCGGGGCGGCGCCATTCGGCCAGATCGAGACGGATGCCCTTCAGCTTCTGTGCCGGATCGAAATAGCTCGGCCACTGCCAGATGGCGATGGCGCAGTTGATCCGGCTGTTTTGCGCCGAAACGCCCATTTGTTCGCTGCCGCGCCAGGCGATCGGCCGGACATAGGCATCCTGGAAACCCTGCTTCTTCAACAGCGTGCGGCAGGCGTCGTCGATCTCGGCAACCGAATAGGGAATCTTGAAGCCGAGCAGGCGTGCCGATTCGTGCAAGCGCTCGCTGTGGTCTGTCAACTTGAAAATCTCGCCGCCATAGGCGCGTTCGCCCTCGAACACCGCGCTGGCGTAGTGCAGGCCATGGGTCAGCACGTGGATCTTGGCGTCGGCCCATTTGACGAACTCGCCGTTCATCCAGATGAAGCCGTCCATTTGGTCAAAGGGAACGGATGCCATGGTAACCTCCCGCGGGCGACCGCCCGCACATTATCGTTGCGCGTTTCTTGTCAGCCGCACCGGGCGGCCGGTATCTCGAAGCGTAGGCGGATATATAAGGTCTGGCAAACTCAGGAAGTTCCGGAAAAACGGCTTTCCCTTGCCTTTTCGTTCGCAATCCGCCGAAAAGCTTGTCAAAAATTACCATTGCCGGGAAATTACGTCAATAGTACTGACATAATTTCCCTTTCGCACGGAGAAAAGATGACGGATCGCAGCCACCCAGCCGGAAAACCGATCAGGACGGCGATCACCGACGAGGACGGCATCGACTTTGCCATCATCGAATTGTTCTTCTTCGCCTATCGCGATTTTACCTCCGATCCGGACCAGATCCTGTCCGACTATGGCTTCGGCCGCGCCCATCACCGGGTTCTGCATTTCGTCAATCGCAGGCCGGGCCTGACGGTCGCCGAACTCCTCGACGTGCTGAAGATCACTAAGCAGAGCCTGGCGCGCGTGCTCAAGCAACTGATCGACACCGACCACATCGTCCAGTTGCAGGGTCCGCGCGACCGCCGCCAGCGCGAGCTCTATCCGACAGCCAAGGGCCGCGCCCTGGCGCTGGCGCTGGCACGGCCACAGTCACGCCGCATCCATGCTGCATTGGAAGATTCCGGAGCCACCGAACGCGCCTTGATCGAGCGCTTCCTGGAAGCGATGGTCAATCCGGAACTAAGGGCGCAGATCGACATTGTGCCCGCAAAAACGTCAGGGGAAAGCCATGGAGACCATTGAAAGGGTTGATCAACCGGCAGCACCGGACGACGACGCGCCGCATCTGCTGGTGATTGATGACGATACCCGTATCCGCAATCTTCTCAAACAATATCTGACCGAGAACGGCTTTCGCGTCACCGTTGCCGGAAATTCCGGCGAAGCGCGGCGCAAGCTCGCCGGCCTCGATTTCGATCTGCTCGTGCTCGATATCATGATGCCGGGCGAAACCGGTGTCGATCTGGCCAAGGCATTGCGGGCAAGCAAGAACGTGCCGATCCTGATGCTTACCGCGCTCGCCGAGACCGACAGCCGGATTACCGGGCTCGAGGCCGGCGCCGACGACTATCTGCCGAAGCCTTTCGATCCCCGCGAATTGATCCTGCGCATCAACAACATCCTGCGCCGCGGCGGTCCGGCAACGACGCCCAAGGTCGAGCAGCTGGTCTTCGGTCCCTACACGTTCCAGATCGCCAGGCGGGAGCTCAAGCGCGGCGGCGAGGCTCTAAAGCTGACCGACCGCGAGCAGGAGATCCTGGCGATCTTCGCGGCGCGGGCCGGCGAAACGATACCGCGGCATGAGCTTGTCGGCGACGAGTCGGAAGTCGGCGAACGCACCATCGACGTCCAGATCAACAGGCTGCGCCGCAAGATCGAACGCGATCCGTCCAATCCGGTCTGGCTGCAGACCGTGCGCGGTATTGGGTATCGGCTCAGCGTGGAATAGACTGCCGTCTGCAGCCCCTTGTTGAGTGGCTGAAGATGAGCAAAAAGGGCGAATGGCGACCACACAACTGGAACGGCCGGGAGATCGCGGCTTGAGCGCTCGCGCCACGCGGGCGCTCAAGGCGGTACCGCTCGCCTGGAAACGGTTCTGGCGCCTCGTTTCGCTTTACATGCCAAAGCGGCTCTATGCCCGCTCGCTGATCATCGTCATCGCACCGATGATCCTGCTGCAATCGGTCCTCGCCTTTGTTTTCATGGAACGCCACTGGCAGACCGTGACACAGCGCCTGTCGCAGGCCACGGTCCGCGACATTGCCGCGATCGTCGACCTGGTAGAAACCTATCCGAACGACGCCGACTACGCCAACATCATCCGCATCGCGCAGGATCGCATGCAGCTGAAGATCGATTTGCTTCCGCCCGATCCGCTGCCGGCGCCCGGTCCAAAGCCGTTCTTCTCGATCCTCGACGAAATTCTCTCGTCCGAGATTACCCATCAGATCAACCGCCCGTTCTGGATCGATACGGTCGGCAATTCCAATATCATCGAGGTCCGCGTCCAGCTCGAGGGCAAGGTGCTGCGCGCCTTCGTGCGCCGCAGTCAGGCCTATGCCTCGAACACGCACATTTTCCTGATCTGGATGGTCGGCACCTCGCTGGTGCTGCTGATGATCGCTATCCCTTTCCTGCGCAATCAAATCCGGCCGATCCTGACGCTGGCCGAGGCCGCCGAAAGCTTCGGCAAGGGCCGGCCGATGCCGCTCGATTTTCGTCCGCGCGGCGCCGAGGAGGTTCGCCGCGCCGGCTTTGCCTTCATCCAGATGCGCGAACGCATCGAACGCCAGCTTGAACAGCGCACCGCCATGCTGACCGGCGTCAGTCACGATTTGAGAACCATCCTCACCCGCTTCAAGCTGCAGCTTGCGCTGACCGGGACCAAGGCCGACACCGAGGCGCTCGGCCAGGATATCGATGACATGCAGTCCATGCTGGAAGGCTATCTTGCCTTTGCCCGCGGCGAGGCAGCGGAAGACGCCGGCCGTTTCAATCTTGAAGCCTATTTCGAGAAGCTCGGCGAGGAGGCCACGCTGCGCAAGCGCAAACTGTCGACCGCTCTCGCCGGCGATCCAAATGTGCATGTGCGGCCCCACGCCTTTGCTCGGCTGTTGTCCAATGTCGTCGGCAACGCCTTCCGTTACGCCAAGACGGTTGAGATCAACGCCAACCACGGCCGCGGCTCGCTGCTCGTCACCATCGACGACGACGGCCCGGGCATTCCGCCCGAAAAGCGCGAGGACGTGTTCAAGCCTTTCGTGCGGCTTGACGAAGCCCGCAATCTCGACGCCAGCGGCACCGGCCTTGGTCTTTCCATCGCACGCGACATTGCCCGCAGCCATGGCGGCGACATCATGCTGGACAAGAGCCCGCTCGGCGGCTTGCGCGCCGTCATCAAGGTTCCGGCCTGATTAGAGCGACGTGCGTCCAATTGGACGCACAAAGTACGCTCTACACTTTGAAACCACGCGACGTGCGTCCAATTGGACGCACAAAGTAGGCTCCAACGCTTTGAACCTACGCATCGTGCTTTGCGAATTCGATTTTCGGGCCGATGCGCTGCTTTCCAGTGGTTGTAAACGACCATCGACTATGCCTTCATCGGCGCGTCATGAAACCATGCTGAAGAGCGCGCATGAAGCGCGTGATCCTGATTGATTCGGCCTTGCGGCCTCGCATCAAGGAAACCGACGACCTTTCAAGCAAAGGGCTGCTATGCGCATCCTGATGGTCACCGACGCCTGGCGCCCGCAAGTCAACGGCGTCGTCCACACGCTGGAACGGCTTTCGGAAACCCTGAAATCCTTCGACGTCGAGACGGACTTCCTGACCCCGAACATCTTTCGCACCTTGCCCCTGCCGACCTACCCGGACATCCGGCTGGCGCTGACGACGCCAGGCCACGTCGCCCGCCTGATCGAAGCGCGCAAAGCCGATCATATCCATATCGTCACCGAAGGCCCGCTCGGCATCATGGCGCGGCGCTATTGCCGCAAGGCCGGCCGGCCGTTCACAACAAGCTATCACACACGCTTTCCAGAATATCTGAGCGCACGGCTGCCAATACCGGAAGCCTGGGCCTATCGCTGGCTTCGCGATTTCCACAATTCCGGACAAGGCACGCTGGTCGCCACCCAGTCGCTGGCGGACGATCTGTCGGCGCGCGGCTTCACCAAGCTAAGGCCGTGGACGCGCGGCGTCGACACTGACCATTTCCGGCCGGACAAGAGGAAGGATCTGGAGCTCAGCGGACCGATCTTCCTCTGCGTCGGCCGCGTCGCGATCGAAAAGAACCTGGCCGCCTTCCTCGACCTCGACCTGCCCGGCAGCAAGGTGATCGTCGGCGAGGGACCGGAGTTGGCCCGGCTCAAGGCCAGATACCCCGATGCCCATTTCCTTGGCCACCGCCCGAACGACGAACTGGCCGAAATCTACGCCTCGGCCGACGTCTTCGTGTTTCCCAGCCGCACCGACACGTTCGGCAATGTCATCATCGAGGCGCTGGCCAGCGGCACGCCGGTCGCAGCCTATCCGGTGACGGGACCAATCGACATTGTCGGCGACGGCATTGGCGGAGCGGTGTCGAACGATTTGCGTGAAGCCGCGCTCGCCGCGCTTCATGTCGATCGTGCCGAGGCGCGCCAACGGGCAATGCGCTATAGCTGGAAGGCCTGCGCGGAAATGTTCCTGGAAACGGTTGAAGAGGCGCTGGGTACCACGCGCAAACTGACACCAACTTTCGTCATCCACGGGCGAAGCGGGAGCGAAGCCGACGCGCAGACCCGAGGATCCATTCCGTGACCTGCGAGCGGCCCGTTCGGTGAAGAACTTGTTGGGTTGAGGCGATGGCGAGCCGCACTCGCTCCACAGGAGCGGCCAAGGAAAGAACAACGCCATTCTGGACCGTCCTATTCTTCGAGCACTGCTACGGCATGGATCCTCGGGTCTGCGCGTCCGCTTCGCTCCCGCTCCGCCCGTGGATGACGAAGCTAGAACAATCGACCGCCGTCAGGCACCCTGCGCTCGATTGCACCGAGGACGACGGCACCCTCCTCGTCGGGAAAGCCAAGCGTCAGCACTTCCGACATGAAGGGGCCGATCTGCCGCGGCGGGAAATTGACCACCGCGAACACCTGCCGGCCGATCAGCGTCTCGGGCGCATAATATTTGGTGATCTGCGCCGACGATTTCTTTATCCCGATCGCCGGACCGAAATCGATCTTCAGCTTGAATGCCGGCTTTCGCGCCTCCGGAAAAGGCTCGGCCTCGACGATCGTGCCGGCGCGGATATCGACCCGGTCGAAATCCGCGAAGCTGATCTCGGGCTTGCGCTGGCTGCTCGAACTCATTGAGGACTTGGCTCAGGCGTTTCCGTAGGTCTCGAACAGGACGCCGGCCAGCGCATCCTTGGCCGAGGTTCCCGACCAGACGACGAACTGGAACGCCTGGAAATAGCATTCGCAGGCTTCCAGTGCCGACGACAACAGCACCTCGACCTGCTGGCTCGACGGCTCGACCCCGCCGGCGAGCAGCAGCGACTGGCGGAACATGATCGCGCCCTCCTGCTCCCAGAGGTCGAAATGGCCGAACAGCATCTGCTCGTTGATCAGCGAAAGCAGCCGCATCACTTCTAGCGCACGCGCCTCCGGCACCTTGATGTCGAAAGCGCAGGCCAGATGCAGCGCCTCGAAATCCTCCATCCAGGAGAATGAGACGTGGTAGTCGGTCCAGCTTCCGGCAACCGAAATCGAAATCTCGTCGTCGCCGGCCCGTTCGAAGGACCACTCGTTGTTATGCGCCACCTGCTCGATAACATCCACCGGATGGATTTCGCGCGAGAATTCGAGTTCGAGAAGTTCCATGAATGCTTCCTGTCGTTCTGTGAGCGGAGCGCCACCACACGCTCCGCGGGAGAGGCACGCACAACGAACAATTTTGTCGAACTCGGACGGCCGGGATTTCGTCAACGCAAAGACCCAGACCGGACCCCACCGCCCGGCGCATGACCCTGCTCCGAATCATGCAACGAATTCAGTCTATTGATCGGGAGTCGCGTGACCAGCCCATTTTTTCGCACTGCGTCATTCGCATGTGGAAAGCCGCTGTCACCAAGATTCACGCAATGCCGGTAAGCGATTCACGACAAAGCGCTTTTTGCGATTGTGCTTTGTGGAAAAGTTTAACGATTATTTTTTTGATCTGGGCTTTGCCGCAGCCGCAGATGTTGCCTGTCCGGTCAATTCGGCGAGCTTCGCCTCGAGCGCTTCGAGGCGCGTCGCGAGACGGGTATTTTCTTCCCTGGCTTTTACCGCCATGTCGCGGGCGGCCTCGAATTCTTCGCGCTGCACCAGGTCCATCGAGTTGAGAACGCGCTCGGCCTGCCCCTTGAAGGCGGTTTCCACCTCGCGGCGCACGCCTTGCGCGGCCCCCGCGGCGTCGGTCATCAGCTTGGCGAATTCATCGAGAATGCGGTTCGGTCCGGTCGACATGGCAAATCCTCGCTTGCTCGATTTGACGTAGTGGCGCGCGACGCGGAATGCAAGAACGTTGAGACCGATGAGCACCGACTGTCGGTGCACTTTGGTCAACTGGACACTGGCTTAGCGGAACAATAACTATTATTATCACCCGAAGAGCATCTCTGAGGAGCATTCCATGGCCATCAGCGCAGATTTGGGCAACCGTCTGGAGGATGTCGTAAACCAGCTTGTCAGCACGGGCCGCTACAATTCGAAGAGCGAAGTGCTGCGCGAAGGTGTTCGCCTCGTCGAAGAGCGAGAGAAGCGCCTGGCAGCACTCGACGCCACGCTCGCCAAAGGCGTCGGCGATGCCGACGCAGGGCGGGTGAAGCCCGCGGAAGACGTGCTCGACCGCCTAGAGGCCAAATACCAGGCGATGGCCGAGAAGACCAGGTGAAGCGGCTGATCTTTACCCATCAGGCTGAGGCAGATATTGAAGCCATAGGCGATCACATCGCGTTCGACAGCCCGGTTCGCGCTGTGACATTCATCTGGGAATTGCGTGCCGATTGCCTGGAACTGCGGACCATGCCGGAGCGATATCCGCTCCTGCAGCGTCATCGGTCTTCCGGCGTCCGCCGCCGCGTTCATGGCAACTATCTGATCTTCTACCGCATCACCACCGAAGCAGTGGAGATACTGCACGTCTTGCACGGCGCGATGGATTTTGATGCCATCCCGTTCCCGGGGAAGTGACAGCATCCACATCGCCTTGACCCCGCCAAAACCCTGCCGCATGGTCCGCGCCCGAACGCGATCGCAACCCGGAGATCCTGTTGAGCGAGTATCTTATGCTGCCGTTGGCCGCCCTGCCCTTCCCCAACATCGACCCGGTCATCGTCCAGATCGGGCCGCTGGCGGTGCATTGGTATGGCGTCGGCTACATCGTCGGCATTCTTTTCGCCTGGTGGTATGCCAAGCGGCTCGTCACCAATGCAAGGCTCTGGCCCGACGGCACCGTGCCCATGAGGCCCGAGGATCTCGACGACTTCATCGTGTGGGCGGCCATCGGCGTGGTGCTTGGCGGGCGTATCGGCTACGTGCTGTTTTACGACCTGCCGCGCTACATCGCTCAACCGTTCGACATCCTTGCCGTCTGGCAGGGCGGCATGTCGTTCCATGGCGGGCTGCTCGGCGTCATTCTTGCCATGACGCTGTTTTCCTGGTCCCGCGGCATCCGCACATGGTCGCTGTTCGATGTGGTGGCGGCCGGCGTGCCGGTCGGCCTTGGTCTCGTCCGCATGGCGAATTTCATCAACTCCGAACTTTGGGGCAGGCCGACCGACGTGCCATGGGCGGTCGAATTCCCCAATGGCGGCCCATTTGCGCGCCATCCGAGCCAGCTCTACGAGGCGCTGCTCGAAGGCTTGGTGCTGTTCATGGTCTTGCGCTTCCTCACCCATTCCAGGCTCAAGCTGAAGACGCCGCGCTTCGTCGGCGGCGCCTTCATCGCCGGCTACGGTCTCTCGCGCATCTTCGTCGAATTCTTCCGCGAGCCCGACCAGCAGCTCGGCTATCTCCTCGGCACCGGCTGGCTGACGATGGGCATGGTGCTGTCGCTGCCGATGCTGCTGGCCGGCATCTGGGCGATGGCGACCGCAAAGCCGGTTACGCAGCCACAGCCGGTATGACCCGACTGAAAACCCGCATCGTCGAGATGATCGGTGCGGCGGGGCCGATACCCGTCAACCAATACATGGCGCTTTGCCTGTTCGACCCGCGGGACGGCTACTACACGACGCGCGAGCCGTTCGGGGCTGCCGGCGACTTCGTCACCGCGCCGGAGATCAGCCAGATGTTCGGCGAGCTGGTCGCCGTCTGGCTCTACGAAGCCTGGCTGGCAACCGGCCGGCCGATGCCGGTTACCATCGCCGAGATCGGCCCCGGCCGCGGCACGCTGATGAAGGACATGCTGCGCACGCTTTCGCGGCTCGATCCGACGCTGACCTCCGGCGCATCATTCGCCATGGTCGAGACCAGCCCGCGGTTGGCCGATGTCCAAAGGCAAACGCTTGCCGCCACGCCGGCCGCGATCGGCTGGCACGAAAGCATCGACACCTTGCCGCAGACCCCGCTTTTCATCGTTGGCAATGAATTGTTCGACGCGGTGCCCATCCGCCAGTTCGTCCGCGCCGGAACAAGCTGGCGCGAACGGATGATCGGCCTCGATGACGCGGACGAATTGCACTTCTTCGCCGGCGCCGGCTCGGTCGATCCAACGCTGTTGCCGAACGATGCCGAAAACGCGCCACAGGGCGCGATTGTCGAGGTCGCGCCGGCCCGAGCCGCGCTGATGGCGACCATCGCTGAGCGATTGGCCCGGCTCAGTGGCGCCGGCCTATTCCTCGACTATGGCTATCTCCGACCAGGGATCGGTGACACGTTGCAGGCCTTGCGCAAGCACGATCACGAAGATGTGCTGGCCAATCCGGGCGAAGCCGATCTCACCGCCCATGTCGATTTCGCCGCCCTTGCAGCGATCGTGCGGGCGCATGGCCTTGATGCCTATCTTTCCACGCAAGGCGAATTCCTGGTGGAAATGGGTCTTCTCGAACGCGCCGGCCAGCTCGGCGCCAATGCCAATGAGGCGGCTCGCGACAAGATTGCGGGCGAGGTCGAACGCCTCGCCGGCCCGCAAGCAATGGGCGACCTGTTCAAGGTGCTTGCCGTCCTGCCTGCCGGCATCGCCGTTCCCTTTGCAACGGCGGATTGACTTTTCGCTGCCGCCTCTCCCAGTCTCCCAATTTCCGACTGTCGCCGATCTTTGGAGTGTAGCCCATCTTTGAACTGTCGCGATCTTTGCACTGTCGCTTGACGAAATCGCTCTCACGGACAACAACGCAGCCATGCTGAATCAGACCAAACCGGATCCCGTTCGGTCGCCCCTGCTGGAGAAAGCGCGGGCGCAAGGCATTCGCCACGGCTATTTCACCCGCGTTGGCGGCGTCTCCAGCGGCATCTACCAGGGCCTCAACATCGGCACCGGCTCAAGCGACGACCAGACGCAGGTAGCCGAGAACCGCCGTCGCGTCGCCGACTGGATGGGCGTGCCATCAAGCCATCTCTTGACCGCCCACCAAATCCATTCGCCCGACGTCGTCATCGCCAGGGCGCCGTTTCCCGGTGAGCGGCCGAGGGCCGACGCCGTCGTCACCGACCGGCCGGGCATCGCGGTGGGCGCCTCGACCGCCGATTGCGGACCGGTGCTGTTCGCGGATGCCGAGGCGCGTGTCATCGGTGCAGCCCATGCCGGCTGGAAGGGCGCGTTGTCAGGCGTGCTGGAAAACACCATCGCGGCGATGGAAAGCCTCGGCGCCCGGCGCGAGCGCATCGTTGCCGTTCTTGGTCCTTCCATCGGCCCAGAAAACTACGAAGTAGGACCGGAATTCGTCGCCCGCTTCGTCGAGGCCGACGCCGGCAACATCCGCTATTTCGCGCCTTCCGCGAAACCAGGGCACGCGATGTTCGACCTCAACCTCTATACGGTCGATCGGCTGACCCGGGCCGGCGTAGTCGCCGACGGGCTCGGCCGCTGCACCTACGCCGAGGAGGATCTGTTCTATTCCTACCGGCGCAGCACGCATCGCAAGGAGCCGGATTACGGACGGCAGATTTCGGCAATCGTTTTGGAGACAGAATAATGGCGCTGCATTTCGAACGGTCGGAATTTGACGCGCGGCGCGATCGGCTGATGATCGAGATCGCCGAAAAGAAGCTCGATGCCGTCCTGCTGTTTGCGCAGGAGAGCATGTACTGGCTGACCGGCTACGATACGTTCGGCTTCTGCTTCTTCCAGTGCCTGGTGGTGAAGGCAGACGGTTCGATGATCCTGCTCACGCGCTCGGCGGATCTGCGCCAGGCGCGCCACACCTCGATCATCGACAACATCGTGCTGTGGACCGATCGCGACGGCGCCAATCCGGCGATCGACCTGCGCAATTTGCTCAACGACCTCGACCTGCTCGGCGCCCGCATCGGCGTCGAATACGATACCCACGGCCTGACCGCCTACAATGGCCGGCGCCTGGACGAGCAATTGCAGACCTTTGGCCAGATCGCCGACGCGTCCGGCATCGTCAGCCGGCTGCGCCTGTTCAAGAGCCCGGCCGAAATCGCCAAGGTAGAAAAGGCCGCAAATCTCGCCGACGACGCGCTGGACGCGGCCCTGCCGCTGATAAAGCAGGGTGGCGACGAAGCATTGATCCTTGCCGCCATGCAGGGCGCGATCTTTGCCGGCGGCGGCGATTATCCGGCCAACGAGTTCATCATCGGCTCTGGCGTGGACGCACTGCTTTGCCGTTACAAGGCCGGCCGCCGCAAGCTGAGCAAGAACGACCAGCTGACACTGGAATGGGCTGGCGTCTTCCACCACTACCATGCGGCGATGATGCGCACGGTGCTGACCGGCAAGGTGTCGAAACGTCACCAGGAACTGTTCGATGCGGCGCGCGCCGCACTTCTGGCCGTCGAAAAGGCGATGACGCCCGGAAATACCTTCGGCGACGTGTTCGACGCACATGCCCGCACGCTCGAGGCGCACAACTTGACCAAACACCGGCTCAACGCCTGCGGCTATTCGCTCGGCGCCCGCTTCACCCCATCATGGATGGACATGCCGATGTTCTATCAGGGCAATCCCGAACCCATCGCGCCAAACATGACGCTGTTCGCCCACATGATCATCATGGACTCCGAAACCGAGACGGCAATGACGCTCGGCCGCACCTATCTGACGACTGAATCGCAGCCGAAACCGCTGTCCCGCCATGATCTCGACTTGATTGTGCAATGAATCCATAATGGTACGGATGCAAAGGGCGTTCATCGCCAGGGAGTTTTGAGGGAATGAGGCGATCGCATGTGACGACCGTGTCATTGCTCGCGGCGCTGACGCTGGCCGCCTGCACCAACGCGAAGGACGTTCTCGAACCCTCAGCCATCGCCCCGCAGTCGACACAGGCGGTACCAACGACCGGAACCGGCACGGCTGCAACGCCCACCACACCTGCAACAACCGCCCATCCTTCCGCAGCAACAGAGCCTTCCGCCCCTGCGCAGCCCGCAACCACGACCGTGCCGCCCGCAAAGAGCGCCGCCGTCATCGCACGAACCCGCCTGCAGGTAGCGCCGATCGTCGGCGCCTCGGTGGAAGCCGCGACACCGCTGACCGCGGAGCTTCAGACGCGAGCCAAGCAGCGCGGCATCACCTTGGCCGGCAGCGCCGGCCAGACCCCTACGCACGTGCTGAAGGGCTATTTCTCGACGATGTCGGAAGGCAAGGACACCACCGTCATCTATGTCTGGGACATCTATGACCCGGCAGGCAACCGGCTGCATCGCATCAACGGCCAGCAGAAGGCGCCCTCGGCCAATGGTGGCGAAGGCTGGGCTGCGGTCGCGCCGGAGACTATGCAGGCGATCGCCGACCAGACGATCGACCAGTTTGCCACATGGCTTGGCGGCCAAGCGGGGTGACTGGCGGGCTGACATGTTGCCGGCTTTCGCCGTAGACGTTTATTGAGATTAGCCGGCGGATTCCGATCACGACGCTTGCAATACCGGCACGGGCCGCTAAAAGCCCCGACTAAGGGGCTCAAGAGAGTCTGCCAGAGTCTCCATCCTTCACCAGGAACGGTGCATGAAGCTTTTTGCGGGCAATTCCAACAGGGTGCTGGCCGAAGCGGTCGCCCGCTATCTCAACATCCCGCTGGGCAAAGCCAGCGTCAGGCGCTTCGCCGATCAGGAAATCTTCGTCGAGATCCAGGAGAATGTGCGCGGCGAGGATGTCTTCATCCTGCAGTCCACCTCGTTCCCGACCAACGATCACCTGATGGAACTGCTCATCATGATCGATGCCTTTATGCGCTCGTCGGCCAAGCGCATCACGGCGGTCATTCCCTATTTCGGCTATGCCAGGCAAGATCGCCGCGCCTCGGGCCGCACGCCGATCTCGGCCAAGCTGGTCGCCAACATGATCACGCGGGCGGGCGTCGATCGCGTCTTGACGCTGGATCTCCACGCCGGCCAGATCCAGGGCTTCTTCGACATCCCGACCGACAACCTGTTCTCCGTGCCGGTCATGGCCCGCGACGTGAAGGCGAAATACAAGAAGCTTGCCAATGTCATGGTCGTGTCGCCGGATGTCGGGGGCGTGGTCCGCGCCCGCGCGCTCGCCAAGCGCATCGATGCCCAGCTTGCCATCGTCGACAAGCGTCGCGAGCGCCCCGGTGAATCGGAAGTCATGAACGTCATCGGCGACGTGCGCGGCAAGGATTGCCTGCTGATCGACGACATTATCGATTCGGGCGGCACCTTGTGCAATGCGGCCGATGCGCTGCTTGCCGCCGGCGCCACCAGCGTCACCGCCTACACCACCCATGGCGTTTTGTCCGGCGGCGCCATCGCCCGCATCGGCGCATCGAAACTGCAGGAACTGGTCATCACCGATTCCATCCAGCCGACGCAGGCGGTGCTCGACGCCAGCAACATCCGCGTCATCTCCATCGCCGACCTGATGGGCGAGGCGATCTCGCGCACGGCGACCGAAGAATCGGTATCGAGCCTGTTCGACTGAAATCTGCCAGCGCCACAGCGCCGCGCGTCCAGCGGACGCGCAAAGGACGCTGTAGCACTTTGACGCGCATGATCCTTGCCGAACCGAAGGTTCGGGGTCATGCGCTACCCGTTCGACATCCTGATGTTGTCCCTTGACCCGCGCATATAGACGCGCGGCGATGCCCCCAGCATGCGCTTGAACATGGTGATGAAGGCCGGCACGCTGTCATAGCCGAGGTCGAGCGCCACCCTTGTGATCGGCTCGCCATCGGCCAGCCTCGGCAAGGCCGCGAACAGGCAGGCCTGCTGGCGCCATGTCGACAGCGACAACCCGGTCTGGCGATGAAAGGCGCGGGTGAAGGAACGGCGGCTCATGCCGACGATATCGGCCCATTCGTCGATTGTCGCGTGCGGCGAGGGTGCTGCGACGAAGCGCCGGCACAGTGCCGCAAGCTTTGGATCCATGGGAAAAGGCAGGCCGAGCGGCCGTTCCGGCAGGTTCGGGATTTCATGCAACAGGAGGCTCATGATCAGCCCGCCGCGCCCCTCCAGCTCGGCGCCCTGCGGCAGCTTTTCCGATTCCACGATAAGGCTGTGCATCAGATCGGTGATGCCGACGACGCGCAGCCCATGCGGCAGCCCGGCGATGGCGTCCGGCATCACATAGACCGAGCGCATGCTGACGTCGCCAAGCATCTCGACGGAATGCTCTGTGCCGGCGGGAATCCACATGGCATGATCGGGAGGCACCATCCAGCGCCCATGCCGCGTCGTCACCAGCACGACGCCGACAAGCGCATGCAGCAACTGACTGCGACTGTGACGGTGCTGCGGCACGTGGTAGCCGTCGGGATATTCGGTCGGCAGGGCCACCGCCGGCCCGACGGCCTGCTCCAGCCACTGCCAGCGGCGCTGATGCAACTGCCCGAGATCGGTGCACTGGCCGAGATCGGTTTCGCCCGCTTGGAAAATTTCATTGCCACGTGGCATCGAGTAATGGCCCACTCGCGAAACTATTGGACCAAACCACGAAAGAAGTCGCCCGACAAGTGACTTATATAAAGCAATCGGGCTATGGGGCCGCTGCAGCGCCCGCCAAAAAGACCACGGAGCATGCCTTGACCGATACGACAGCCACCACCGCCGCCACGCCTGCGACGGCCAGCCACACTTCGGCGCAAGCGGCGGCCTTCAGCGTCATTCTTGCGGTGAGCTTCTGCCATTGTGTCAACGACATCATGCAGTCGCTGCTCTCGGCCATCTATCC
Organism: Mesorhizobium sp. WSM4813; assembly: GCF_055811555.1. Classification (NCBI taxonomy): domain Bacteria; kingdom Pseudomonadati; phylum Pseudomonadota; class Alphaproteobacteria; order Hyphomicrobiales; family Phyllobacteriaceae; genus Mesorhizobium; species Mesorhizobium sp. WSM4813. The sequence continues at coordinate 2,697 of NZ_JBVVQU010000054.1, read as the reverse complement.
GCTGCTGAAGGACAATTACGGTCTCGATTTCTGGCAGATCGGTCTTTTGACCTTCACCTTCCAGGTGACGGCGTCATTGCTGCAGCCGCTGATCGGCATGGTCACCGACAAGCGGCCGATGCCCTATTCGCTGCCCTATGGCATGGCGTCCTCGCTGATCGGCCTGATCGTGCTGGCCTATGCCGGACATTATTGGCTGCTGCTGATCGGAGCGTCGCTGATCGGCATCGGCTCGGCGATCTTCCACCCGGAATCCTCGCGCATCGCCCGCTTCGCCTCGGGCGGCAGGTTCGGCCTGGCGCAATCGCTGTTCCAGGTCGGCGGCAATCTCGGCCAGGCCATCGGGCCGCTGCTGGCCGCCTTCATCGTCGTGCCGTTCGGCCAGACCAGCATAGCGTGGTTCGCCGCCGGATCGCTGATCGGCATCATCGTGCTGTGGCGGGTCGGCGGCTGGTACAGCCGCCTGCGCGCCTCGCTCGCCAACCGCAAGGCGCCAGGTTTTGTCTCGCCCTTCCCGCGCCGCAGGATGATGGGCGCGTTGGCGGTGCTGACCCTTCTGGTGCTGACCAAGAACGCCTACATCGCCAGCCTCGCCAGCTACTACACCTTCTACGCCATCGATAAATTCGGCGTTTCGGTGCAGATGTCGCAGGTCATGCTGTTCCTGTTCCTCGGCGCCTCGGCGCTGGGCATCCTGCTCGGCGGCCCGTTCGGCGACCGCTACGGGCAGAAGGCGATGATCTGGTTCTCGATCGTCGGCGTGCTGCCCTTTACGTTGGCCCTGCCCTACGCCAATTTCGAATGGACGATGATCCTGACCGTGCTGATCGGCCTGATCCTGTCCTCGGCCTTCTCGAACATCGTCGTCTTCGCTCAGGAACTGGTGCCCGGCCGCGTCGGCATGATCGCCGGCATCTTCTTCGGCTTCGCCTTCGGTATGGGCGGCATCGCCGCGGCCGTGCTCGGCGTCGTCGCCGATATGAAAGGCATCGACTTCGTCTTTCAGGTCTGCTCGTATTTGCCGCTGCTCGGGCTGCTGACGGTGTTCCTGCCGAACATGAAGCACGCGAGGAAGCTCGAGGAAGAGGCCACGATCGGGTGAAGCGTGAGTTGGACTTCGGCCTCTGCAGATCACCGATCAGCAGGTTCAAGAACCAATCGGCCGCTATGCGCGCAGATGGCGCAACCAGCGCACCGCTCTCCAAGCCGCGCTCGACCTCGGCTTCTGTCAGCCGCTTTCGTAGTTCATGCCGTCGACATCAAGGCATGAGTTCAGCCACTCGGGAAAGCCGCCTTCGAACCGGCGTGAGGCCCAGCCTCGCGCCCTCAGGATTGCCAGCGCGTCGGCAGAGAGAACGCACTGGACACCCCGGCAATAGGCGACGATGACCTTCTCTCGTGGAAGTTCCGCAAGTCGTTCTTCCAGCTCATCCACGGGAATGTTGATCGCACCCGGCAAATGCCCCGCCGCGTATTCCTCCTGCGGCCGGACGTCGAGCAGCACGATTTCATCGTTCCGCATGCGGCGCACGAGTTCCTCGCGCGAGATGTTCTCCAGCCTGTCCGGCCGGCTCATAGTGTCGTTGATAAGTTCGCGGATTTGCTCGCGCCTGTGATTCGCAAGGCTGTGCAGGCCCGCGAGCACGTTTTCGATCGGGCAATCTGCCAAACGATAGAGCACGCGTTTCCCGTCTCGCCGGGTCTGCACCAAGCCGGCCCGCTTGAGGTGTTGAAGATGCTGCGACGTGTTGGCCAACGCGACCCCGGAAAGTTGCGTCAGCTGCTCCACGGCGAGTTCGCCGTCGGCAATGTGGCGGAGAAGAACCAGCCGGTGTGCATGTCCCAGCGTGCGGGCGAGATCCGCTATTTCGTCAAAGATCGGATGATGGACACCTGCGTTTTTCATATCGCATGCCTACCATAAATCCATCACTCAATCAATACATTGAATGATTGATTTCAGTCAGCTAGTGTCTGACGGCCGAGCGAAGCATGGATGGGACAGGAGCATAGAATGAACGAGCAGTTGGAGTTCGTTGTCCGCGCAGCGGCGATCGGAGCGGGCGCGACGGCCGTGATGGATCTTTGGGGATTGTTTCTGAAGCGAGCGTTCGCGATTCCATCGCTCGATTATGCCTGGGTCGGCCGCTGGATCGGGCACTTTCCGCGAGGACGTTTCGCGCATGCGAATATCGCGCAGGCGCCCCGAATTCGGGGCGAAACGCCGATTGGATGGGTCGCGCATTACGCGATCGGCATCATCTTTGCTGCATTGCTGATGGGAGTATGGGGCCTCGACTGGGCACGACACCCGACATTGATTCCTGCCCTCCTTGTCGGCATGTCCACTGTGGTCGCCCCGTTCTTCCTAATGCAGCCAGCTTTTGGAGCCGGGATTGCAGCCTCCACAACTCCCAATCCGCACACTGCGCGTCTGCGCAGCCTCCTGACTCATCTGTCCTTCGGGGTCGGGCTGTATGTCGCTGCGTTGCTTTCCGCACTCCTGTTTCCGGTCTGACACTGATCGGTTGCGGTCGGCTTTCAAGATACAACCCCAAATGTTTGAAAATGGGGGAGCAAGGCCGAGATTCAAAGCGAGATACTGCCCACCCGCCTTTGGCTGTCGGTAGCTTTTCAAGTTGTCCGGTTTTGGTAGCACGTCACATGTCCGCTTCTGTTTCTGTCCGGTGGGCCGCT
>NZ_JBVVQU010000053.1:0-46836 GCF_055811555.1 Mesorhizobium sp. WSM4813 | reverse complement strand
CCTACAGGAAGTGAATCACGAACGTCGCCTCACTGGAATCCCCTCTCGATTCAACCTGAGCGTCCGACGCTCTAGTGAGGACCATCAGTGAGGCGCCGCCGAGTAAGCGCACCGACAGGTCCTCTCCGGCAATAGTCCGGACAATGCGCCGCGCGGCGTTACCGAGGATGGCTGTCGTGGTTCGCCATTCGGGATGGATCTGCAGGATAACTTCCGCCGTCCTAGTGTACTGTGCGTCAATAATCTTGAAGCCCGTGTCGCGCAGAGTCGCTAGAGCTGTGGCCTGATCAAAGTAATGCAGGTGACCGACCTCCTTGCGTTGCTTAAGGTGCTGACCGCGCAGAAGGCCGACGATACTAATGTCGAGAGGAATATGAAATGCATAGTATTTCGAACGTCCTCTAAGCCTTCGAAGAAAGCCAATATAGTCATCGACGTGCTCGAAAACATCGATGCACAAAAGAAGATCGTAGTTTTCGTTGGTTTGCAGGAAGTCACTGCAGTGAAAGCTTAGGTTGTTTCTTTCTCGCTGTTTGGCAAAATTTATAGCATAGGGAGCGATATCGTAGCCGATGGCCGTTGAGTCACGGAAGATATCGTGCTGAAGGAGGGCTTTCAGAACACCTCCCGTCCCGCAACCTGTGTCGACGATTTTCTGGCAACTGATATTGTTGGCGCGCACGATCTTGGCGATGCTGGCGGCCTTGACACCGCCGTCTTCGTCATGCCAGGTCGGATTGGCAGCGGCATAATCTTTTCCGGTATAGAGGTCATTACTTGACATCTCTCTGCCCATCTCAGTGTGCTTGAGCCAGATTAAGTTTTCCTCTTCGAATGCTTCGACCTTCCTAAGAATTGCTTGTGACTTTGAATGAAAACAACCAGCTCTCTGCATGGCCCTAAGGCCAGCTCCAGAACGGGAATCCTAAGTCGTCCCTGTTGATCGAACTTCACATTTTGGGAATGAACGAATCTTAGGTCGGCACCGGTCCGCCTTGAGGTCGCTCCAGAGTTCTAGAGTTCCTCCTTGCCCCGGGCTGCACGCAAGGTGCGAACCGCGCACCTCAGAAAGTGGGCGCAACCGGATAAAAACAAAACCTAGTCATTACAAATGTAACGACACTCTCGATGCCGTCAAGCCGCCGGCTGCGAAGCTTCCGGGGGGCACCTTAAAGCACGCGGCCCATCTGAGGTAGCTCATAAGAAAGAACCAAACTCTTCGCGTTCCACAGCGACGCTGCTGGTAGAATGTTGTCGCCGATCACGGAGAACGATGCCGAATTATCGGCTCTGCGCTCTGAAAGAACACCGCCAATTCTTGGTGCGGTCAACCTAGTCTGCATTGACGACGATGCAGCGAAAGAGCACGCTAACCGTTGGTTCCAAGTTCCAGCTTTGATCATTGAAAGCGGATGATGCGGGACATCGCCGCCGGCGACGTCGCTCAGCAACACGTCTAGAGACCGGAGCGTAGTCAACGCCGCAACCGCGGACCTCAGCCAAGCGCATCGGCAGGCAAACGGCACGGTCGCAGTGCGGGCTGGCAGTTCCAGCCATAGACTCGACGGCTCGTCCGCCACGCAGCCTCGGAAGACATCCCGGCCGTCCCTCTCGACGATCCAATATGCGACCGGCCGGCTAGAACCAAGGGCGCCCAAACCATCGCAACATTTCAGCCGACGGACACGGTTTTTCATAGGGCGTGCGGAAGGCTGTTCGGTGCGGCCGTTCGACACACTTCCTACATTAGAAGGTGTTAATAAGTTTTCGCCCAGCCTCATTCTCGCCGCAAATGGCAGGTTGGGTTGCGTACATCGTCCTCGAGTGATCAACTCACGTAGGTACAAGACGATGCGCGAATAATTAAGGCGCGAGAATACCTGCACTTGACTTAGGGGCGCGGGCGTAATGAAAACAAAAAAGAACGCAACGAACTAAGGGTCTACTGTGCTCATACTACACTGCAAGCCCGGTGGTACTTATGCCGGAACAGCTGCGCTCGACTTTAATCCGGCTGCGGCTCGATTCCTTGACCCGCTTGCGCACGTCGGCAGCGACACCGTTATGGTTTCGAGGACGACGGTCTGATGAGCATTCCCGTAGACAAAACCCACCTTCGATGGCGAGGTCAACGGCCCGCTCGACAATAATGTCGGGGCGAGGACTTCCAAATCTCCGCTACTTTGAAATCCGTTCGCGGTGCCCAATAGCGGGCATGCGATATGTCGCGCGCCTTGGCGATGCGCGGCGTGGAATTCCTGTTTTCAACGCCAAAGAAGGATCACGGAATGGCTCTTTCCGCACCCACAGGCTTTGCCTCTAGCGACCTCGTCTTCGAGGATAACTTCTCCGGTACGGCACTCGACAGCGATTGGCATACCTACATCACCAGCAATGCCGCCAATGGCTGGCCGTGGGACAGCAATGGATCGGGCGGAAGTGGAATGGGCAACCGGTTTAATGCCGAATACAATATGCCGAGCCAAGATAAGGTGGGCAACGGGCTGTTGAATCTCACGGCAATTAAACAGCCCGTCAACGGCGTGGCTCAGGGGTCGGCATATACATTCCCTATCACGTCCGGCGTCGTCAGCAGCTATGGCAACTTCGAATTCAATGGCGGCTACCTTCAGATCAGCATGAAGGCGCCGAGCGGCGACGGCGCTTGGCCAGCCCTCTGGCTGATGCCCGGCAAAGGCGCCGGCAGCAGCGGCGACAATTTTGAGATCGATATACAGGAGGGTGGATTCACCGGTTCGGGACCGGCAAACCAAGCGTTCTCCTACCACCTCCACGGGCCGTCAGGGGTAGACGGTGGCGTCGTCGACAGCGGCGTCGACCTCACGGCCGGCTTCCACACATACGGCATCAACTGGGATCCTGGTAAGTCGATCACCTGGTATCTCGACGGGAAGCAGATGGCGCAAGTGACCAGCGCAGAGGCGCAGATTCCGAATCAACCGATGGAGCTGATCATGAGCAATCAGGTCGCGAATTCGAACGCGGCCGGATGGCACACGGCTCTCAATAGTTCGACTCCCTCGTCGATGCAGATGCAAGTCGATGAGATCCAGCTGTATCAGAAGGCAGGCAGCGGCGACACCGTTACAGGTGCCAACGTCACTCCCCCAACCACTGGCGCGATCGGGACCGAGACCGGGTCTGGGACCGGGACTGTCGTTCCTCCCGGCGGCACCAGCGATGGCACTTTGTACGGCACCAGCGGCGCCGATGTACTTCGGGAAACCGGCGCCCACACGATGATCGGCTATGGCGGCAACGATGAGTACTACGTCGATAATGCCGGCGACAAGGTGGTCGAGTCCTCTGGCCAAGGTCAAGACAGGGTGTGGGCTTCCGTGAGCTATGCTCTCTCGGCCGGCTCGTCGATTGAAGTCCTTGGCACCACAAAGGACGCCGGCACCACGGCAATCAACCTGACCGGCAACGGGTTGGCCCAAACCATCCAGGGCAATGCCGGCGCCAACGTCGTCAACGGCGGCGGCGGTGCCGATAAGTTGAGCGGCTTCGGCGGCAACGACACTTTCGTCTTCAATAACGCCCTTGGTCACGGCAATGTCGACAGGATTACCGACTTCAACCAAGACAAGATCCGCCTCGACGACGCCATTTTTGCCGGGCTTCATTTGGGAGGGCTTCCATCCGCGGCTTTCTTTGCTGGTACAGCCGCGCATGACAGTTCCGACCACATCATCTACAACAGTTCGACTGGAGCGCTCTCCTTCGACAGCGACGGGGCCGGCGGCGCATCTCAAACACAGTTCGCCACGCTTTCCCCACATCTCTCGCTCACCGCAGCCTCATTCTATGTGACCTGAAGGACCTACGCGGGGAAATAAAATCCCGCGGGGGGCTTCGGGCCAAGACCCGCCTGTTGGCAGGTCGTTGCAGCCGATCACCGCACATGCAACGCGGCAAATGTCAGCATCAGTGGCCTGGAAGCCAAGATGATGCTCATGCACGGCAGCAACGGCAACCCGTTCTCTGGCTGCGATCTTCCAATCGGCATATGGACCACAATGCGCGAGGACGCCAAAAGGCCTGTATATGGAGGGCCGGCTTCTCGCCCTCAATACAGACTACGGCAGGCGCATTCTCTCGCTTATGGTGGGATCAGCGTTAGACGGACTGTCAATCGGATTTCGTGTCAACCGCTCATCGCCTGGCCGCGGGGCGACCAAACGCTGGCTCGAGGAAATCGACCTCAAGGAAGTCAGTATACTCGACGAGCCGAGCAACGACCTTGCACGCGTATCGACCGTGAAAGAGTCTATGGCTGCGGTGGCTTTGGACCGCGCCTATGCCAAGATGCAGGCAGCGCTGCGCTCGTTGTCGGCTGCCGGAGCGGCGCCATCACCTGATGCGGATCTAGGCAAGCTGGCTGCGCAGTTGCGATCGTATGCACGCTAGGCCCTCGCGCGCTTGCGCGCACGCGAGGGGATTTCCTGAGTTAGCGTTATCTACGAGTTTGGCGAGCGGTACGGCTGGCGGCCACGCCAGAGACCGAATGCCCCGGTGGGGCGCGCTATTTGGCTGCTCGCGAAGCTAGCCCTCGGACGGCAACTGTCGCGCAACTTTATTGAGGGCAGCCGTAAACGACGAAATGGCACTACGGGGGCTGGCCTCTACCAACGCAAGAGCTACCTCGCGGAATGCAGACGCAGCGATATACAAGATCACCCTGGTAGAGCCGCCGCCCTTTGAGGCGATGGATGTGCTGAAAGAGATCCCTTTTTCATTCTTTCTGGAAATACTTGGGCCACCACTTTTCAACGTTACCCCAGCGTGCTCGCTCGTAATCTTGTCGATCGACACACCGCCCCGCCAGACTTCCGATCCATCAAGCATCTTGTACACTGATCACACCCCGCAGTTAGCCTGGACCGGGTATATCACATCTTTGGTGGTCACGACTCGGCGTACCGCATCGCCCCCAACACGCACATTTTTCCAATTCAAAAATTGAGGGGCAGGCGCCTCGGATTCACTTGCGGTTGTTCCGGTACGGATGATTCAAGGGTGGAGGATACGATATCTTCTCGATAAATATTTCGTGCCATGGCCGCAGATCAGGATTCCCGCGGGACAGTTCTGGGTGCTTCAAATTCAGGGCAAAGCGATGTGTTATGGCCGCGAAGAAACCAACTTTCTTTGTAAAATCGAGAATTTCGTGCCTGTAGAACTGTTTGTTCGCAAAAACATCTGGGTGCGACGCCAGATAAATGTCTTTTTTAGAGTTGAATTTCTTCTCTCCAGTATAAGAGTGAACCATAATCCAATGGACAATCTTATTCCTCGTGCTGCTGATAGCCATAAGGTGCACTGATAGCGAGTCAAAGAAGTTGTCGTATTTTTCAGCGTGAGTGATTTGAGCAGGTGTTTCATCGTGCTCATTCTTGCCTGATTGGTCGCAAAAGACGCAAACACTGCGTAGGCTTTTTTAATCTCAGCCCCAGAAATGGCCTCGAAAATCATCGCCAGATGACTCTCAAGGCGGGCGTACTCGTTGATCGCTTCAGATCGTGCGATGGAGAATTCGTCAGTCGCCTTTTTCCGGGCTGCTATTTCCGCCTGTGGATCGATGGCAGTTTCAGTCATGTTCGTGTCACCAAATGATTTATGGCCTTCGCCAACTCATATTAGGCGGTACGGCCCTTTATTCTTTCGTAAAGCTCGTCTTCATCAAAGATTCCGATGTTGTGCAGCGCACTATGCAAGACTGCGGCGTCGATCGCCGAATCTGGCATTCCCGAATTTCCTCGGGCAAACCCGAACAGAGATGAAGCGCGCGCGTAGAGTTCAGCGGAATCCAAAAGGTAATCCTGTAGGTTGCGTTTAACTATTATACGGCCTGTTCGGCGGCGGTCACCGATTAGTGAGCCGGTGCGGGAATGTTGAATCTGAACCTTTGCGAGCAGCTCGGCCAAAGCACTCCTTTCGTCGGAGCGCGCAGCCTCCGTCATGTCCCTCAGGGCCGCTAGGTCGGCACTGGCGGGAGGGTTGGGACCTCAACTTCAGCAGGCAGACCTCCGTCCTCATCACATTTGCCAATCAGGTATTCCAATTGGTTCGCGCACACTTCTGCATATTCAGAGATGGCACTTAGCGCGAAAGATAGAGTGACACGGGCCGCCGTCCGTCTACTTTCAAGCCGCTGATTTTCTGCGATCTCTGCTTGCCTCATCTGCATGTTAAGAGCGCGCACGCCCCACCACGCCCCTGCTAAGGCAACTAACCCTGCAATCAAGGTTTGGTAGTCGTAAAGCCAACCCCAGTAAAAATAGGTTCGCGCGGTGAGGAGGCCGATAGGTGACGATTACTCGAACTGCCCGGACCATTCCAGCATTTCAAGCGGCAGCAACTTGCGATTTCGACCAAGCGCGTGAGAGAGTGCTTGCGGGCTTCCGGCGGCCGGATGCATGCGTCAACTTCGTCCTAGAATGACCTTCACCAGAGCGGCTCAGCGCAAAGACTGGCGAACAACCACCCAAAACTGCCTATTGCGATCTCGTAGGATCACGCCATATCCCGCTCATTCACCTGTGTTTTCTGACTTGTCGTATCCCGGCTAGTGGCAGATCCGGGGTGCTATTAGGGGGATCAACCCGGGGATCAACCCCCTACAGGACCCAGTTGCCAACCCTACTTTTCGGTGGGTGCAAACCCCATCTATTCATCCGTCACAGAGCCCACTCTCAACCCAAAGGGCGCCGCAATCAGACGGATTGAACAAAGTGGCAAGCAGAAGACACTTGTTGAAGGCGACGGGCATGGTACCCGGCCTGAAGCCGACGCCGACCTGCGTGACGGCCGACTGGATGGCTCAACAATGGCGCGACAAGAAGCGCATCAAAAGAAGATCGGATCCTATCCGTCGATGTCTCTCGCTACGGCGCGCGAGATATTCGACCGCGACTTTGCCAAATTGATCTAGAAGGTCCGCAGCATCAACTCGCGCGGACGACCGGGGTCTCCCCATATTCAGTGCGCTTTTCCGATGGCTCCAGCGACGGCGCGACATCAGGCGCCGTAGGCAGTCCGATGCCCAAAACTGACCGAAGAAGGCGATCTACTATTCCGCGATCACCTCGCCACCCGCAGCCGGAAGCGAGGCGATCGCGCGGGCTTCTGGCATTTGGCCAAGGTCGCCTCGGAAGTCGCGAGAATGTCCAGCGTTGCCAAGATGGACCGGGCTGTGCTCCAGCGCATCGATGGTTCATTCGGCAGCTTCGGCCTTCGCCGCCGGCGCTATTCGCGCGGCGCAGTATTTGAACTCCGGGATCTTGCCGTAGGGGTCCAGCATCGGATTGGTGAGCACGTTGGCCGGGCTTTCGTTGAAGCAGAACGGCATGAACACCATGCCGTCGGCGACCTCCCGGTCGGCTCGCAGGATGGCGTCTACCGTCCCGCGCCGGGTCTCGACCGCAATCATCTCCCCTTGGCGCAGGCCGTGCCGTTTGATCTCGTAAGGGTTCATCGCAGCGATGCCGTGTGGCTCGATCGCGTCAAGCACGCCCGCCCGGCGGGTCATGGAGCCGGTGTGCCAATGCTCGAGCAGGCGGCCGGTGGTGAGCACCAGTGGAAACTCCTGATCGGGCACTTCGTCAGGCGGCAGCAAATCGGCCGGCACGATGCGGCCGCGTCCGTCCGCGGTCGGGAATCCGGACGAGAAGATGATCTCATTGCCAGGCTTGTCCGGGCCGTCGGCCGGATAGATCACCGAACCTTCGCGCTCGATGCGGCCCCAGGAGATATGTTTCAAGGACGGCATCACATCAGCCATTTCCGCATAGACCTCGGAGACATGGTTATAGTTCCAGTCGAGGCCGATGCGCCTCGCCAATTCGACTATCAGTTCCCAGTCCTGACGCGCTTCGCCTGGCAGTTCGAGTGCTGGACGCCCAATCTGCACCTGCCGGTTGGTGTTGGTGTATGTGCCGAGCTTTTCGGCATGCGCCGAGGCTGGCAGCACCACATCTGCGTGCCAAGCGGTCTCGGTCAGGAAGATGTCCTGCACCACGAGATGATCGAGCATGGCCAGTGCTTGCCGGGCATGGGTTTGGTCGGGATCGGACATGGCCGGGTTCTCGCCCATTATGTACATGCCCTTGATTTCGCCTTCATGGATGGCGTCGATGATCTCGACGACCGTCAGACCGCGTTTTGGGTCCAGCGTCTGGCCCCAAAAATTCTCGTATGCGCCGCGGATGTCGATGTTCTCGACCGATTTATAGTCGGGGAAATACATCGGGATGAGCCCGGCATCGGACGCGCCCTGAACGTTGTTCTGGCCACGCAGCGGGTGCAGGCCGGTTCCCGGCCGGCCGACATGTCCGGTGATCAGTGCCAGAGCGATAAGGCAGCGCGCATTATCGGTTCCGTGGGTGTGCTGGGAAATGCCCATGCCCCAAAAGATGATCGAGCGCTCGGCGGTCGCGTAGGTGCGGGCGACGTCGCGCAGCACGCTCGCCTCGACGCCGCAGACCTCGGCCATCGCCTCGGGCGAAAAATCCTTCACCTTGGCCTTCAGCGCCTCGAATCCGGAAGCGTTGGCCTGGATATACTGCTCGTCGTAGAGCTTTTCCTCGACGATGACGTGGATCAGCGCGTTCAGCATGGCGACGTCGCTGCCGGCCTTGAATCGCAGCGAATGCGACGCATGGCGCATCAGGTCCTGGCCGCGCGGGTCCATGACGATCAGCTTGGCGCCGCGCTTGGCCGCCTGCTTGAAATAGGTCGCAGCGACCGGATGGTTGGTGGTCGGCCGTGCGCCGATGACGATGATGCATTCGGCCTTCAGCGCGTCGTTGAAGGGCGCCGAAACCGCACCCGAACCGACGCCTTCCATGAGTGCTGCCACCGACGATGCGTGGCAAAGCCGGGTGCAATGGTCGACATTGTTGGTGCCAAAACCCTGGCGCACCAGCTTCTGGAACAGATAGGCCTCTTCGTTGGAGCCTTTTGCCGAACCGAAACCGGCCAGCGCCTGCCCGCCATGATCCCTAAGGATTATCTTCAGCCCGCCGGCGGCGCGCGCGAGCGCCTCTTCCCAGCTAGCCTCGCGAAACACGGTCAGCGGATCGACGCCGCGCATATCGGCATCGCCCGACTTCGGCGCATCGTCGCGGCGGATCAGCGGCTTGGTCAGCCGTTCAGGCGACATCGCATAATCGAAGCCGAAACGACCCTTGACGCAGAGCCGGTTCTCGTTGGCATAGCCATTGCGGCCATCGACCTGGACTATTCTGTTGTCCTTGACCGCAACGCTGGTCTGGCAACCGACGCCGCAGAACGGGCACAGCGTGTCGACCACCTTGTCGAAGGACTGGACGACCCGGGTCTTGCCTGCCTCATCCATCAGCGACTTCTCGTAGAGCGCGCCGGTCGGACAGGCCTGCACGCATTCACCGCAGGTGACACAGGTCGACAGGCCCATCGGATCGTGCATGTCGAAGACGGGAAGCGAGTGATTGCCGCGCTCGGCCATGCCAAGCACATCGTTGACCTGGACTTCGCGGCAGGCCCGGACACAGGCGCCGCAAGTGATACAGGCATCGAGATTGACGGCAATGGCGGGATTCGTGATATCGAATTCTGGCCGAACATCGTCGCTGGCAAATTTTGAGCTATAGCGATCGCCGGAAATCCCCATCGAACCAGCCCACTGCCAGAACATCGACTGCTGATCCGGACCGTCGGCCGCCGGCCGCATGTTGCTGGCGAGCAGCTCGAACACCATCTGGCGCGATTTCCTGGCCCGTTCGGTGTCAGTCTTCACCACCATTCCGGCGGAAGGCTTGCGGATGCAGGAGGCGGCAAGCACCCGTTCGCCCTCGACATCGACCATGCAGGCGCGGCAATTGCCGTCGGGCCGATAGCCGGGCATGTCGACATGGCACAGATGCGGAATCCTGGTGCCTTCGCGCTTTGCAACGTCCCAAATCGTCTCGTCGTCAGCGGCTGTGACCGTTTTGCCGTCGAGGGTGAATATGACGCCATCTGCCATTTCAAAGATCATCCCTAAAATGCGTCAAAAGGTGATTGACCGGATTGGGCGCCGCCTGGCCGAGACCGCAAATGGAGGAATCGCGCATCACGGTTTCAAGGTCACGCATCGCCGTCTCATCCGGCACGCCCTTCTCTTTCAAGAGCGTTACCAGCTTTTCGGTTCCTTCCCGGCACGGCGTGCATTTCCCGCAACTCTCATGTTTGAAGAAATTCATGAGGTTGAGGGTCACATCCCTGATGTTGTCGGCTTGCGAAAGCACGACCACCGCATGTGAGCCGACAAAGGCGCCCTGTTTGGCGAGTTCGCCGCCGAAATCGAGTTCAATGTCGCCCATCGACGCCGGAAGGATGCCGCCCGAGGCTCCACCTGGCAGATAGGCCTTGAATTCATGCCCGTCTGCCATGCCGCCGCAATAATCCTCGATCAGTTCGCGCACGGTGACGCCGGCCGGGGCCAGCTTGACGCCCGGCTCTTTTACATGTCCGGAAACCGACCAGGAGCGAATTCCCTGATGGCCGGGCTTGCCAAGTGCTGCAAACCATTCGGGCCCCTTCTCGACGATGTCGCGAATCCACCACAGCGTCTCGACATTGTGGTTGAGTGTCGGGCGTCCGAAAAGGCCGACTTCGGCAATATAGGGCGGCCGGTGGCGGGGCATGCCGCGCTTGCCCTCGATGCTTTCCAGCATCGCGCTTTCCTCGCCGCAAATATAGGCGCCGGCGCCGCGCCGAAGGTCGATAAAACGTGGCTTGACGATGCCGGCTGCCTCGAGCGCCGCGATCTCGGCGCGCAAAATGGCGAGCGCGGCTGGGTATTCGTCGCGCATGTAGAAATAGATGCGCTCGGCCTCCACCGCATGGGCGGCGATCAGCGCCCCTTCAAAAGTCCGATGCGGATCGGTTTCGAGATAGATGCGGTCCTTGAAAGTGCCGGGCTCGCCTTCGTCGCCATTGATCGACATCAGCCGCGGCCCTGGATAGCCGCGCACGAAGCTCCATTTCTTGCCGGCTGGAAAGCCGGCGCCGCCGAGGCCGCGCAGACCGGCGTGTTCCATGATCTCGATAATGGCATTTGTGGTCAGCACGCCATTGCGCACTTTCTGCAAGAGCTGATAACCACCGGCAGCGCGATAGGCATCCAGGCCGACATAGTCGGGCGCCACTGCGCTGATGTCCTCGTCTCTGGCCATCGCCAACAGTTTTTGGCTTGTCGCGTGGTCGACTTCGCGGTCGCCGATGCGTGCGGCAGGGGCGGTGGCGCAGCGGCCCATGCAGGGCGCACGCATGACGCGGATTGTCTTCGGGTCGGCCTTGGCGACCAGTTCGCCAATCAGCTGTTCGGCGCCCGACAGCATGCAGCTTATCGATTCGCACACCCGGATTGTCAGCGGCGCGGGCCTCGCCTCGCCTTCCCTGACGATATCGAAATGATCGTAGAAGGTCGCGACCTCGTAAACCTCGACCTGGGACAGGCGCATGTCTTCGGCAAGCGCGCGCAGATGCGCGGCCGACAGACAACCGTAGCGGTCCTGGATCAGATGCATGAACTCGATCAACAGATCCCGGCGGCGTTCGCGCTGGCCAAGAAGTTCCCGGACCTCGGCCAGGGCAACATCATCCAGCGCCCGCCCTTTGGGTCCGCGATCGGGGGCCCGCCGTTGCTGCATTGTCATTCTCTCTCCTCCCGGACCCTTCGTCTGAGGAAGGCGGCTGCCGCCAGCAATGTGGCTGTGAGCCGCCTTCAGCCCGGCGCACCTTGGATCAGGGACTTGGCACAAAAACGACTTGGCACACAATTGAACCAAAGGCCGGTCTGGCAATTTTAGCAGACCGGGGCGCCACGACAGAACTGATCTGCGCCCTGATTTGTCGCACGGCCTATACCGGGGCAGTTTGCGCCCTCACGATCAAGAAAATGATGTGGTCCCCGTGCCGTTCCATCGCCTCCAGGCGGTCGCCCGTTTCGTTGATCAGATTGGGAATGTCTATGGCCGCCAGCGGATCGGTGCAACGGACCTCAAGACGCTCGCCTGGCCTTGTGCCGCTCAGCGCCTTGCGGGTTTTCAGCGCCGGCAAGGGACATTTCAATCCCGACAGATCGAGCTGTCTCGTTGTCATAGTGGCGCACCATGGCGGACCGGTCACCGGTCGTCAACGGCACGGCCTCCCGGCTGCCGCATGAGGGCGGCCAGGCGTCGCATCGCATTTTTGGCAAACTGCGTGCCGTCGGCTCAACGACGTTCGTCAATTCAGGTCCGAATAGGCAAAGAACTGAACGGTCTGACCCGGCTCTACCTGGACTATTTCCTCGCCGAGTTCGACAAGGCCGTCGGTTTGAACCAAAGAAGACAGCAGGCCCGCGCCCTCGCGCGGGAATTTGACGGCTTCATAAGTGCCGTCCTGCGTCCCAAGCAGGCTCACCCGCACATATTCGCGTCGCCCCGGCTTTTTGCGGTAGGAAAAGGCGGCCCGCACAGGCCGCGAAATTATTGGCTGCTGCCGTGCGCCGGCCAGTGCCAAGATTGCGGCGCGCGCAATATGGGCGAATGTGACGAAGCTCGCCACCGGATTTCCGGGCAGCCCAATGAAGGCTGTTCCCCTGATCACCCCCATGGCGACGGGCCGGCCGGGCTTTATGGCCACACGCCAGAATACCAGGGCGCCCACATTCTCTATGGCGGCCTTGACGCAGTCGGCCTCCCCGGTCGAGACCCCGCCGGAGGCCAGGATCAGGTCCTGCCCTGGGGCAGCCTCGCTCAGCACATCCGCGATCAGGCTGCTGTCGTCTGTCAGAATGCCCAAATCGGTGGTCTCGCAGCCCAATCTTGCGAGCATGGCCATCAGCATGAAACGGTTCGAATCGAAAAGCTGGGCCGGTCCCCGAACATTTCCCGGCGCGACGATCTCGTTGCCGGTCGAGAAGATCGCGACGCGAATTTTGCGCCGCACATCGACCTGCGTCATGCCGAGAGCCGCGGCGAGCGCAACATCCTGTGGGCGCATGCGCTGGCCGGCCTGCAGGACCACCTTGCCGGCTGCGACATCCTCGCCCGCCGGCCGCACGTTGGCTCCCCTTTTCAGGCCGGGCGGAAGAATGACCCTGCCGGTATCGTCGACACGGACATCTTCCTGCATGTAAACCGTGTCTGCCCCCTCCGGCAGCGGAGCGCCAGTGAACATGCGTATAGCTTGTCCGGGCGCGGCGGGCCGATCCGGCGCCACCCCAGCCTGTATCCTGTCGCTCACGAGGAAAGCTTTTTCAGCGATTCCCGGCAGGTCGTCGCCACGCAGTGCATAGCCGTCGACGGCTGAGTTGGTGAAAGGCGGCAAGGGCAGCGGCGCCACCAGATCTCTCGCCAGGACGCGCCCATCGGCAATTGCCAGCTGGACGGTTTCGGTCTCGTCCACAACGGTCAGCCGAGAAGCAATCAGTGCGGCGGTATCATCGACCGATCGCATCGGGCCGCCGAAAGCGAAGCAGTCGTCTGAAAGTTGCGCCATCGAGCCTTCAGCCTCTGTGGATCTGGCCGAACCGGCAGCTCGGCGCCATCCGGCAAGCCCAGTCTGCGCTTATAGGCGCTTTTGTCGACCGGCCTTCGTTTGAACAGGGTATATAGTAGACGTCAAGCCGAAGGTAAGGCATCCACCCCGGTGAGCGGGATTGCAATTTCAAGAGAACGCCATGCAGCAAATGAAAAGCCGACCAGACCCCGCCATCATCATGCCGAACCCGGAGGACATCCGATTGACCGAACAGGTCAGCGGCATCGATCATACGGGCGCCCCTATTCAAGTCCGCGTCCCCGTCGAACGCCCGCTGACGCTCTATCTGAATGCGCAGGAGATCGTCACAATGATGACGATCAGCGATTATCCCGAATATCTGGCGCTGGGCTATCTGCTCAATCAGAATATGCTCAAATTCGACGACGTCGTAACCGAAGTCGAATATGACGACGACCTTCAGGTCGTGATCGTTCGTACCGAGCGCAACACGAATTACGAGCAGAAGCTCAAGAAACGGACGCAGACTTCAGGCTGCGCCCAAGGTACGGCTTTCGGAGATCTTCTCGAGGCGCTTGAAAATACCGCTCTGCCGGCAGCCGTCCTGCACACCTCCTGGCTGTACCAAATGACCCGCACGATCAACACGACGCCGTCGCTCTATCTTGACGCGGGCGCGATTCATGGCTGCGTGCTTTGCAAGGAGGGCACGCCGATCTGCTATATGGAGGATGTCGGGCGCCACAATGCCGTCGACAAGATCGCCGGCTGGATGTACCGCCACGGCATCGATCCGGCCGACAAGATCCTTTATACGACGGGCAGGCTGACCTCGGAAATGACGATTAAGACGGTTCGAATGGGCATTCCGATCCTCGTCTCACGCTCGGGTTTCACCGCCTGGGGCGTGGATTTGGCGCGTCAGGCAGGCTTGACGCTCGTCGGCCGGGCGCGCGGCAAGCGGTTCGCCGTGCTGTCGGGCGAGGATCGGATCGTCTTCGACCAAGACCTCGCTTCCGTCGACGAGGAAGCACCTCGTCACAGACGCAAGGGAGCCGCCGATGGCGAATGAGAAGGTGCCCACCCTGGGCGTCGTTCTCGCCGGGGGGCTTGCCCGGCGCATGGGCGGTGGCGACAAATCCATGCGTCAGATCGACGGACTCACGATCCTCGATCGTGTGCTCGATCGCCTCGGCCCGCAATGCGACGGGCTGTTGCTGAACGCCAATGGCGACCCTGCCCGCTTTGACCGCTTGCGCCTTCCCGTTGTCGCCGACCCGGTCGAGAACTATCCAGGGCCGCTCGCTGGCGTGCTTGCGGGCCTCGACTGGACTAAGGAGAACAGGCCCGACGTCGAATGGATCGTCAGCGTCGCAGCGGACTGTCCTTTTTTGCCGCGCGACCTCGTCGAACGGCTGCATCGGGCGCGCATGGCGAAAGGCGCGGATCTGGCGGTGGCGATGTCAGCGGGTCGGACGCATCCTGTCATCGGGCTCTGGCAAGTGGCGATGCGCGATGAGTTACGCCATGCACTCGTAGAAGAGGGCATTCGCAAGATCGACCTCTGGACGGCTCGCTACCAGGTTGCCACCGCGTCCTGGCCGGCCAAGCCGGTGGATCCATTCTTCAATGTCAACACGGTCGAAGATTTTGTCGAGGCCGAACGGCTCTGGCACCTTAGCCAGGTCGGGTAAAACCCATCCGCTCGATCCCCTCCTTGAATTCAGGCGAAGTGAGCGCGGTAAGGAAGGCCTGCACCGCGGGTCGCTCTTTGCGGGCAGAGACCAGCGCGAAATCATAATGCTCTTCCTTCAGCGCAATGAAACCGAGCCCGGCTGAGTGCGCCACCGGCGCAATGGTGACGCCCCAGTCTGCTCGGTTCTGTGCCACGGCCGCCGCGACGGCATTGTGCGAGCGGGGCTGGTTCCAATATCCGTCAGGCCGCGCCGAACCAAGCAGTTGGTCGATCAGGATGCGGGTACCTGAGCCCTGGTTGCGGTTGACCATCATGCAATTGGGATCGGCGAGTGCGGCACGCACCGCCTCCTCTGGGCCGGCTCCTTGGAAACGCTCGTCGCTCAGGCGGAACACGATGCCCTGCATGCGCCGCCATCCCTCCACGAGCTCGACGCCGTCGCTCAGGTACGGCGCATTGTAGCTTTGCGTCTTGGCGTCGAAGAGGTGGATGGGCGCGATATCGCACTCGCCCCGCTTAGCCGCGCCCAGGCCGCCCAGGCTGCCGACCGCGATAGACCGCACCGTCTGGCCGGCGCGAAACAGAATGCCGACGACGAGATCCAGGCCCGTGCAGTTGCTGCCAATCACCACGAGATCGGGAACACGGACGTGCGGTGTGAACAGCGTCACCGACGCCTCGCTTCCGGCAGGCATATTGTCGGCTAAAGCTTCGATGCTGATGAAGCCATCCGCCTGGGCAAAGGACGTTATCGCCCCCGAGCCCTTGCCGGTGGGATAGGCGACCAGCCCCTGCTCACCCTCGACCAGCGATACCATCACGAACTCCGTGCGGCCGAGTTCGGAAGGGATGCGCAGCGGAACCTGTGCCGTGACCTTCGCTTCGGTCCGAGGCGGCAGGCCCGCCATGCGGCGCAGCAAAGGTACGATCATGTCGTGGAAGGTGAACATGGCCGAAGTCGGAAATCCCGGCAGCACGACGACCGGCTTGCCGTCGCAAACGGCGAGACAAAGCGGCTTTCCCGGCTTCAGCGCGACGCCATGGGCAACGATGCCGGGCGCGCCGAGACGGTTCACGATGCGGTGGCTGACATCACCCGCGCCCTTGGACGTCCCACCCGACAGTATCAGCACGTCATGGGCAGCCAGCGCCTCGCGCATGGCGGCTTCCAGCGTGGCTTCGTCATCCGGATACGCGCCGAGAAAGCTCGCCTCGCCGCCATTTTCATTTATCGCCGCGCTGACGATTGCGCCATTGGCGTCGTAAATGCCGGCGGGTCGCAGTGTGTCGCCCGGTTGGACCAGTTCGTCGCCAGTCGACATTACCGCCACGCGCAGCTTTCGCGCCACCGTCACCATCGCAATTCCGCAGGCGGCAAGCATGCCGATTTCTCGCGAGCCGATCACCGTTCCAGCACGCAGCAGAACCTCACCGCGGGCAATGTCGGATCCGGCATGCGAGATGAACTGGCCGGGCAAGGCTCCGCGCCTGACCTCGATGGCATCACCTTTGGTTGGTTGAGTGTGCTCCACCATGACGATGGCATCGGCGCCGCGCGGCACGGGCCCGCCCGTCGAGATGGAGGTGGCGGTACCTGCGAGCACAGGTATTTGAGGGGCGACACCGCAGGCGATAGTTTCGCCGTTGAGCAGAAGCCTGGCAGGAAGGGCCTCCGACGCGGTGGCCAGGTCGGCGGCGCGCACGGCAAAACCATCGACGTTCGAACGGTCGAAGGGCGGCACGTCGATAGGAGCCGTGACATCATCGGCAAGCGCCAGCCCAAGGGCTTCCGCAAGCATCAATTCTTCGGTTGGGATCGTTCGCGGAAATAGCGCCGCCTTAAAACGGGCGAGCGCCTCGTCGCGCGACAGGACCGTCAGGAACTGCTCCTGGCCGGTATCTTGGCGGGTGGGTCTGGTCATGTCTGGCTCATCTGGGATCATCGAACACAAAGGCGCCGACAGGTGTTCCCGCGGCACACCCCTCACTGCCGCCTGGAATAGCAACCCATGCATCCGCCATACGGATCGCGTCCAGAGAAAAATCTCCTATCGCAAGCGGCGCCCATCTGTCTTGTTCCTGCTTCAGGAGGACGATCTCGGCCAGCCCGACCGTGGAAGAGATTTTTTGCTCCAGCGCCAAGACCATCTCTCGCCGGGCGCTCCTGCCCGTTAGGCGATCGATAGCCGGCTGAACAAGCGCCAGAAAGGCGGCAAAGGCCTGATCGGGCGCGCCGGGCAGAGCAATGATGGGGACCGCGTCGAGCCGGCCGATCGCCGCGGTTCGGCCGGGCTGTAGCGCTATGTTGTGGGCGATTAACGCGCCACGCGCCGCAAGCGCGTCGGCTGTTGCGTCGGCGCGCCCCGCACCAGTGCCTCCAATCAGGATGATCAAATCGCCGGCTGCACTCGCAAGGGCCTTGGCGACGGATCTGGCGTCGCGCCTAACCGTTTCGGTATCGAACACCGTCGCGCCAGAGGCTCTTGCGAGGTCGGCGACAAGATGCGCCGTGAAGGTATCGCTCGCCGGCGCGGCGACATCGACCAGGCGCACCTCCGGCGCCCGCACCGCAATTTCGCCAATTCCCACACTTCGCACGGCCAGAAGGTCTGCGGCTGACAGCCTGTGCCCTGCGATTATAAGCGGTCGGCCCGCCTCCATGTCCTCGCCAGCGCGTCGCACCCCCTGGCCCGGTGCTGCCTCCTCGATCGCCTGGGGCATCGGCCCGCTGCAATCGATGAGATCGGCATCGAGGACGCAATCGCATCCCTCCGGCATGGCGCCGCCTGCCTCTACCCAGACCGGAATTGCCATCAGCGGCAGCGGCGAATAGGCCGACGCGCCGGCAAGATCGACGGCGCGACACGCCCAGCCATCTGTCTTTGCCGTGTCGCGGGTGGGCTGCGCGTAGACCAGGGGCGGCATAGCGGCCCCAATCTTCCCAAGCGTCTGGTCAAGCGGCAAAAGAGTGGGCGCAACCGGCGCCACCCCGTCGAGGAGTGCGGCGAGAGCCGCCTCGAGACCGGTCAGCGCGCCGATGGATGGCTGCATTCTCATCATGTCCGATGATGGGGCAGATGCGAACCGCTTTGCAACCGACTTCAGAAGCGCTCCTGCTCAGCGTTCGGGAAGAAGAGTTGCTGGCCGTCAATGTTGTATTCGCCAATCGCCTGCTGTCCTTCAGGCGAGATCAGCCAATCTATGAAGCGTTGGCCGGGTTCAGCCTTGACGCTCGGATGCCTCGCGGGATTCACCAGCATGACGCCGTACTGGTTGAACAGCCTTTTGTCGCCTTCGACCACGATCTCCAGTTCGCCGCGGTTCTTGAACGCCAGCCATGTGGCGCGATCGGAAAGCACATAGGCATCCACGGCGCTGGCTGTGTTGAGCGCAGCGCCCATGCCCTGCCCTATCTCCTTGTACCAGGGTCCCCTCACCGCCGCGATGTCGACACCTGCCGCCTTCCAGAGCGCGAGTTCTGCAAAGTGAGTTCCCGATTTATCGCCGCGGGAAACAAAAGTGGCTTTCTTGTTCTGGATCGATGTCAAGGCGACTGCGATATCTGGCGAACCCTTGATTCCGGCCGGGTCGCTTCTGGGCCCGATCAGGACGAAATCATTGTACATCACATCGAAGCGTCTCACGCCAAAACCTTGCTGGACGAACTTCTCCTCCTGCGCCCTGGCATGGACGAAGACCACGTCCGCGTCTCCCCGGCGGCCGGCGTCGAGCGCCTGGCCGGTTCCCTGCGCGACCACCCTCACCTCGATACCGGACTTTGCGGTGAACAAAGGCAGTATGTGATCGAAAAGGCCGGAATCCCGTGTCGAGGTCGTCGAGGCCACGACGATCGACTGTTCCTGTGCGCTGGCCGATGCGCCGCTGGAGGCGAGGAAAGTCAAAATGACCGCAATTGCGGTAAACAGTCGACGGTTCAGCACTGGAAGCTCCATTTCCGCGGTCAGAGAACGAGTTCCCCATGGATAAAGGCGGCAGCTTCTGCGGATGAGGGGCGATCGAAAAAATCAGCGACGCTGGCGTGCTCGCACAGTCGGCCGCGAACGAGGAAGACGACATCTTCCGCGAGCCGGCGCACCTGCCCGAGATCGTGCGAAGCCATGACGATCTTGGTGCCCGATTGGGAGGCCATGAGGATGATCTCCTCGACATGGCGGGTAGCCGCGGGATCAAGGCTGGCGGTGGGCTCATCGAGCAGCAGGATCTCGGGTTCGCGCGCCAGTGCGCGGGCAAGCGCCACGCGCTGTTGCTCGCCGCTGGATAAGCGCCGCGCAGGTCGCGCCGCCAAGCCCAGAAGCCCCACACGGTCGAGAAGTTCCTCGGTGCGCGCCGCGCGACGGTGGCGCGGACAACCAGCTTGCGCCAGTGCGTAGGCCACGTTGGCGGCGACGGAGCGGCGCAGCATAACCGGTTTCTGGAGCAGCATTGCGCGGCGCCCTAGCCCGCGATCGGTACGTCCACCCCAACTCACAGTTCCTGCGGAAGGCGCGGCAAGTCCCATGCAAACCCTAAGCAGTGACGTCTTGCCCGCCCCATTGGGACCGAGCACGAGTGTCGGCGCGCCAGGGGTAATCGCCAGGTTCACGCGGTCAAGCATAGTCGTGGCGCCGGCGCTGAGCGAGACGTGGTCCAGAATGAGAGGAAGGTCGGTAAGCGAGGCACGCATCATCAAGCCACCCGTTGCTCCGACCACGCTCGCAGGCCCCAGGCAGCGGCATTGATGGCAAGGATGAGACCGATCAGGATGACGCCGAGCCCCATCGCGAGCGGCAGGTCTCCCTTTGAGGTTTCAAGCGCGATCGTGGTCGTCATGGTTCGTGTAAAGCCCTCTATGTTGCCGCCGACGATTATTACTGTGCCGACTTCGGCCGCCGCCCGCCCGAAGCCGGCGAGCATTGCGGTGATGAGGCTGAAACGGCTGTCCCACAAGAGCGTCGCCACCCTGCCTGTCGGACCGACGCCCATCGCTGTCAGTTCGTCGCGATATTCGCGCCACAAATCCTCGATGGTCTGGCGCGTCAGCGCCGCGATGATAGGCAGGACGAGAAGCGCCTGCGCGATGACCATGGCGGCCGGTGTGAACAGCAGGCCGAACTCGCCGAGCGGCCCTGATCGCGATAACATCAGGTAGACGGTCAGGCCGACGACAACGGGCGGCAGGCCCATGAAGCCGTTAACGAGTACGACGAGCGCGGAACGTCCCGGAAAACGCGTCAGCGCCAGCAACGCCCCGAGCGGCAGTCCCGCGACGGCTGCAATTGCAACGGCGGCCATGGTGATGGTTAGCGAAAGACGCACTATCGATATCAGCGTCGCGTCGCCGTTCGCGATAAGCTGCCATGCACTTAGGCCTTCTGACATTCCCGTTCACCTGCGCCGCGCCACCCTGCTATTTTTGCTGCATTTTTTCCACATTCGTCAAACAATTGAACTTGCGCAGGAATATGCATAACCTTGCAGGATGGATTTGCTGACGACTGCAGAAGCCTCAGACTATTTGCGCCTGGGCGAACGCAAGCTTTACGAACTGGTCGCCACCAACAGGATCCCGTGCAGCAAAGTGACGGGCAAGTGGCTGTTTCCGCGCAACGAACTCGACCGGTGGGTTCTCTCGGGATTGGTGCATCCTGAGGGAATGATTCCGCCCGAGCCGCCGCCCATAGTCGGCGGCAGCCAGGACGATCTGCTTGAATGGAGCCTTCGCCAGGCAGGCTCCGGCCTCGCCTCGCTGACCGAGGGGACGGGAGCCGGCGTTGCGCGTCTTTTGCGTGGCGAAGTCGCCGCTGCGGCGATCCATTTCCATAATGATGCAGCCGACCCAAATGTGGAGGCCGCGCGCGCAATGCCGCGGCTGCACGATGCGGTGCTGATCGGTTTCACGCGGCGAGAACAGGGGCTGCTGCTGCCGCCGGGCAACCCCCGATCGCTCAACAGCCTGGCCGATGTCCTTGAAAGCGGCGCCAAAATGGCGGTGCGTCAGACCGGGGCCGGAGCCCAAATGCTGCTGGACGTCCTGGTCGCCCGCGCCGGCGCCAGCCAGAATCGGTTGAACCGGCTCGCGCCGCCATGCCTGACAGGGCCCGATCTCGCTGCCGCGATCCGGACCGGGCGGGCCGATTGCGGCATCGCCACACGCGCCGCCGCACGCGCCGCCGGCCTCGAGTTCGTATCTTTGGCGTGGGAGGATTTCGATCTGCTGATGCGGCAGCGAACCTATTTCCAGCCTTCGATCCAGGCGCTGATCCGCCTCATGACCCAGGACAGCTTCGCCCGGCGCGCGGCAGAACTCACGGGGTATGACACGAGCGCGGCCGGGCAGGTCCGGTTCTTCCATTAAGGTGGGTGTCAATGGGCGCCGGGCGCGCCGCCCCGCCTATTCAACCAAGGTCGATTTCACCTTCGACGACGTGGTGCAGACCGGCGCGTTCAGCCGTAATCACGGCCCTCACAGTCAGGCGCCCCTGCCCTTTCAGTCCCCCATCCGCCACGGCCTTTTCGATCGCCTGCTGCGAGGTTACGCCGACCTGCTTCAGGAACTTGCGCATCGACACGTTGAAGGGATCGGTTTCCATGTTTTGGGTCATATGATTGCCTCTAATAGCTGTAACGGTGCGGCTGGTCGGGTGCGATCGCATGCTGCTCTCCCGGCGAAGGCGCTGCCGGCCAGCGGAACACGGAACCGTATGATGCGCAATGCATAAGACGCTCGCAATAGCTTTGCTCGCTGCTGTTTTCCTCGCCGGTGCGACGGCACATAGTGCCGAACTGCGCGGGCATGGCGGTCCCGTGCGGGCGATTTCCGTGGCGCCGGACGGAAAGGCGGTGGCAACCGGCAGTTTTGACACCAAGGCGATCGTCTGGTCGCTGGAGACCGGCGAAGCGCGCGACGTGCTGCTCTTTCATGAAGGTGAGGTAAGTGCTGTGGCCGCACTGCCGAACGGGCGCTTTGCCAGCGCCGGTGCGGATGGTCGCATCGCGATCTGGCAAATCGGTCGAGGCGAGCCGGCCCAAATTCTGGAGGGTCACACCGGACCTGTCGCCGACCTCGAACTGTCACCCGACGGATCGATGCTGGCTTCGGCGTCCTGGGACACCACCGTCCGGCTCTGGCCCCTTGCTGGTGGGAAAGCGCGCGTCCTGCAAGGCCATGGCGCAAACGTGAATGCACTCGCCTTCCTGGCGGACGCAACCCTCGTCAGTGCCGGCTATGACGCGACAGTCATCTTTTGGCCGAGCCAGGCTGGGGCGCCGCCGGTTCGGGCCGTCATGCCGACGCCGCTCAACACGCTTGTAAGAGCGCCCGGCGACCGGCTGTTCGTCGGAAGTGCGGACGGGCGGGTACGGTTGCTCGATCGACGCGGCAAAGTGCAGTTAGAAGTTCAGGTCTTACGCAAACCGGTGATTGCTCTCGCGGCTGCGCCAGACGCGAACTATCTCGCCGCCGCCGGCATCGGTGATGAAATCCTGTTGCTGGACGCTATGAGCCTCTCCACAATCCGCACTCTCGACACATCCGGCGTGGCGGTATGGTCGCTTGCGTTCGCGGCTGGCGGCAAGACGCTTCTGGCTGGTGGCGCCGACCATCTGGTGCGGGAATGGAACATCGAGACGGGCGAGCGCATTGGGGCAGCTACGGCCGGCAGAGCCGATCCGATGGCCAGATACGCGGGTAATCCGGACGCGGAAGTATTTCGCGCCTGCGTTGCTTGCCATACGCTCGACCCGAACGACGGCAATCGAGCCGGGCCCACGCTGCATGGCATTTTCGGGCGCAAAATAGCATCCGTGCCGGGTTACCACTATTCGCCCGCTTTCAGAAAAATGGACATCGTCTGGACACCGGAAACCGTGTCGGAGTTGTTCGAGTTGGGTCCGAACGCCTACACCCCCGGCACCAAGATGCCTGAACAGACGATCAGCAACGCCGAGGACCGGGCAGCCCTGATCCGCTTTCTTAAGGCCGAGACACGTACTGACTAGGGCTCAGACCGCGTCATCGCCCGAGGCCTTGCGCTCCCGCAGATAGTCTTCCGTGGTTCGCGGCGGCGAGCGACCAGGGCCTGCATAAGGATCGAAGCCCTCATTCATTGCCGCATCGACACGGCAATTGTCGCACATCCGTACAAGGTCGAGCCGCCGTGCGTTCTCGCCTGCAAACATCCAGTGTTTGCCTTCGAGCTTCGCGACGATCCGCTCGACAGTGCTCCTTGTGCCGAACGGCTTCGCGCAGCGGATGCAGTTGTACGGCTCCTCTTGCTTCACAACCCGGCTGCGAGCGCCCCATGCCTGGAAATCCACCTGCGGCGTCAAGGTGATGACCTTCTCCGGGCAGGTCGCGGCGCAAAGGCCGCACTGCACGCAGGCGCTCTCGGAAAAATATAAGGCCGGTTGCTGCTCGCTGTCGGAAAGCGCCCCTGTTGGACAGGCTGATACACAAGAGAGGCAGAGCGTGCAGCCGTCGACATTGACGTCCAGGCCGCCGAACGGAGCTCCAGCAGGCAACGCCACGCGGTCGACAGGCGTCGGCGCAGCTCGATGCAGCTCGACCATGGTGCTCGTCAGCAAGCTGCGCTTCTTGCCGATCGGCAGGAATGCCGCCGGACGCCGCGACGCAACGTCTGGGGTAATCAGGTCGAGCGCCGAGGCGAGGATGTCGGGATCGTCCGCTTCGATCATTCCGCAGACCTCCGCGCCATAACCGAGAGACCGGGTCAGAAGGTTGCCGATTGCGATGTTTGCGGCAATCCCCGTAAGCTCATGCCTTGGCTTGGCCGAGGACAGCGCCCTTACGGCGCAAGCGCCCCAGGCGACCGGCGCGGTCCACGCCTCGACCCCTAACTGAGTTATCTCGTTCACCGCGACCGGCAGGACATTTGCGGGCAGACCCGCGCCGAACCGGGCGAGAGCGTCGATCAGCGGCTCGCCATGGCCGACATCATGGAAAAGCACGATCGCATCCAGGCCGCCCGCCTCCTGATAGGTGAACAGAAGCGTCCGCAGCCGCCGGAGCAGCGATTCTGCATCCGGCACGGCGTAGGCCGCAGCACCCGTGGGACATGCCGCCGCGCAGCTGCCGCAGCCGGCGCATACTTCCGCATTGATCGCGACGTGGTTGCCGGCAGGCGTTATAGCCCCTGTCGGGCACAGGTCGAGGCACCGCGTGCAGCCGGTGATGTGGGATCTCGAATGGGCGCACAGATCGGCGGAGAAATCGATGAAGCGCGGCTTGTCGAACTCGCCTAGCAAGTCGGCTGCCCTTGCGATCGCAGTGGCGACGGAGGCGCGATCGCCGGGATCGGCCTTCACGTAGCCGTCGCGCAATTCAGGAGCAGGGAAAAACGGAACTCCGCCTGAGAGATCAAGGATGATGTCGGCGTTCGAGACCGCACCATCGCGCGGCATCCCGAAGCGAAGCCGATCGCGCGAAGATGGACTGGGCGCCGCGAAATCGTCGACCGTCAGCTCGAAGGCGCCAAGATGGCCCCGCGCCTTGCGGATCGTGCCCTGCATGACGGGAAAATCCCAGACCCGGTGCGGCGCAATTTCGCCTGGACGGCTAAGCAACACAGTGACGTCCAGCTTCTCGGCGAGTTGCCGGCCCGCATCGATCGCCGTTGCGTCGCAGCCATAGACCAGGACGACACCATTGCTCGAAAGTGTAACGAGCGCGGGTGCCGAAGCGGGTTCGGCAGCCATAGCGAGCAGAGCCGCCGCTTTCGGGCCGGCGGCAGCCGCGCCTTGCGACCAGCCCCCTGTCTCGCGAATGTTTGCGAAAACCAGATCGCCTGCGAAACCGAGTTCCTCGGCGAGTTCGCCGAAAAGCGGCGCCTGTTGCGTGCAGCTGATGGTGACAGCTTCGCCGCTGCCCAGCGCGCTGCGCACCCGGTCGAGCTCCGCGCCGCAGAACTGGTCCCCCGCCTCGACCCGTGCGCCCGGGCATCCGCGGGCGACGCTGGCGCCGAAGCCCGGCATGCTCCGCTCGCAGGAGCAGACCAGGACCGTGGGTCGTTTGGCCAGGCTCATTCCGACTCCCGTGGCATCTTCCTTGCCCACGCGGTAGCGCCTCTTCCTTGGAAGTATTATAAAGACATTACAGTCGCCGTCATCAAAATATGGATCGGCACCTATGCGCCCATCTGTCAGCGGCCTCCAACTGCCACCGCCTTACAGCCTCGTGCCGCTCAGAGAGGCTGGCGACGCCTTCGCGCATGCCTGCGCGATCGCGGCAGAGGAAGGCGCAGGCACGCTCGCCTGGGTGCGCCGCTACGATCTGGCCGAATTCGCAGTGGTGCTAGAGCCTGAGGAGCCCTTGGATGAAGCGCGTCGCGCAATCTATGCAGGCATGAACGCGCTCGCCGATGCGCTTGCGGTCCATGCTCCGCCGTCGCGGCCCATCACCTTCGACTGGCCAGACACCATTCGCGTCGACGGAGTTCTCGTCGGAGGCGCCCGCCTGGGCTGGCCAGAAGGGGCACAGGAGCACGAGATCCCCAACTGGCTCGTGTTCTCCGGCATGATCCGCACCGCCGTCATCCGCGCCGGCGAGCCCGGTCTGCGTCCGCTGCGTGGCGCGCTTGACGAACTAGGCTTCGCTGCGCTCGATGCCGGTGAGATCGTTGCGAGCTTCTCCCGCCATCTGATGGCGGCATTCCACGAATGGAGCGACACCGGCTTCGGTTCGATCGCCAGCCGCTGGCTCGATCGGCTGCCCCGAAAGGGCGATGAGCATACAGAGCTTGCCGGTAACGGGGATCTGCTGATTTCCCACGTGGCCTCCCAAAGGCTTGGCGAGCGAAAAAGCCTGCCCGAAGCGCTTGCCAGGCCTTCCTGGCTCGATCCGAGGACGGGAACGCCATGGCTTTGAAGCTGCCGCGAACGATCCGCCTCGACGCTTCGGACACGTTTGTCTATTCGCGCGCTGCAGAACCAGGCGAATGGGCGGTGACCGGCACCTTCCTGTTCTTCGGCGCCAATACGACCACGCTTTCCGGCAAGGCACGGCAGGCATTCCGCGCCGGGTTCCTCGGCATTGACAGCTTCGGCTGGTCCACCCTCGTCGTGGTCACGGACGCGACCGCGCATGATCGCGCGGCAGCCGTCGATCGGCTGGCCGAGCAGCTTGTGGTGCGATGCGGTGCGCCGGACATCGAAACGGCGCGCGCCGCCGCCGAAGAGGAGATAGCCTTCGCGCAGTCGCTGTGCGACCACCCGCCCAACACGCTGATTGGGGTCAACCGCACCTGCGAACAGGCCGGCATACGAGAGTCGTTCCGCACCCTGCATCGCAAGGCGAGCCGGCTGGAGCCGGCAACGGCATTCCGCTTCGTCGAAATCGAGGGCGAAGACGCGTCGACGGAAAGGTTCGATCTCCTTGCACTTGCCGGGAGGCAGAAGTGAAGGATTTCTGGGTTTCCTCAGGTCATCACCTTCTCGACAGAGATGAGGCCGGGCGCCTGCTCGTGACCGACTCCTTTCTGAAGGCATATTTTGCTCGGCCAGAGCTTCTCCCCCCCGAATCCGCCTGCACGGCGGAGTTGCGCCTGCATCACGAACTTTTGATGCATCATCCGCGCCGGCCGGTGGCAAAGGAGGAGATCGCCGCCCTGGAGGATCCGGATGCGCGCGAGAACTGGGAGTTCATGATTGCCTTTCGCGACCATGTGCTGGCCGCTCCCTCACTCGAAGCCGCATATCTCGCGCTGGCGCGTGGCTCGGCGGAAAACATCCCGCCGCTGTTCATGAACCAGCTTGCCCAGGTCGTGCTGCGCAATGCGTTGGATGGTCAGCACGACGCCTGCGTTCTGCGGGCCGCTGAGCTGTTTTATCGGCCGCAACGCGTGACGTCTCACGAGGGGGCTGTGCTTCTCGCCGATGCTGAAACCATCGAACTGCACGAACAGAACCGCCATGCCTCGCCGCTCCTCAACATGCTTGGTGGCCCAGCTGTCACGGAATTCGAGATACTCGACGAGAAGAATCCCGAGAGTTACTTCGCCAGGAGCGACGCTTTCGATATGGTGCTCAAGCTCGGCAGCGCCCGGAGCCCCGCCCGGCGCGGCCTTGCGACCGCAATGGAGATTTGGATTCGCCATCTTGTGGCGGTGGGCGTGGAGATCGAGCCGGTGGAGCGGATCGAGGACAAGGACTGGGTCTGGTTCGTCGGCCTCGACGCCGAAGCGACCCGCATCGGCAATACGCTCTGGGCCGGCGGTGAACTTGACCCGGAGGCAGCAAAGCGCGTCATTGCACTATTCCGGCTCACTTTTTCCGACATAGGCGAAGTTCAGCCGGAAGTGGGTGCCAAGCCCGTCTGGCTCATTATGGCCATGACCGCCGACCGAACGATCCGCATGAAGCCGCAGAACCTCGTCGCAGGCCTGCCGTTTCGCGCCCCGGGCACGGTGAACTAGGAGGATTGGTGCCATGGTGCGGGAGGCTACGGAAGTCGGGGTGATCGTCGAGCGACGGGCCCTGAACAGCCCGTGGGTCGACCATGTCTGGGTGCCCGTGGCCGTGCTGGCGGGCGCGCCGAGCGCTGCGCCATGGTCAGTGCTGCACGAATCCGACGGCCTGACGCGCCTTTATGCCGGAACTTTCCAGCTCGAGCTCTTCGGGTGCGACACGGGCATGTACCGGGATAACCTCTGTTCGGGGCGGCCTAGCCTCTGGATCGCGCTCCGGTCGAGCGATGCTCCACCCGGAGTTGTGCTGCACCTGGTGACCGCTGACCCTTTCGAAGGCGAGTCGCTGACAGAGGCTGGCCCCGACGTCATTGAGGCGGTGCCAATGCCGATCGAGCTTCAGCAATGGGTGGCCGCCTTCATCGAGACGCATCACGTTGAGCGTCCTTTCATCAAGCGCAAGCGCGATCGGGCGGACAGCAACGCCCTGGCGAGGCGCGGTCCTCGCTCCGGAACGATGGATGATGCCGAATGAGCGCGGGAAGTGACAATGTCTTCGCCCGCTGGTCGCGCCGAAAACAGGCGGCGCGTTACAGCGCGACTGCGGAGCCGCAGAAGGATCAGCTTGCGCCTGACGCAGCTGTGGCGCCATCGGGTGTTGGGGAGCAGCTTGCACCAGCAATTTCCGAGCCGGAGGCCGCCGAGCCTGCCGAGCCGCTCCCTCGTGTCGAGGATTTGACCGCCCAAAGCGATCTTTCGGCCTTCCTGCGCAAAGGCGTTCCCAAGATGTTGAAGCGCGCCGCATTGCGCAAGATGTGGTCGCTCGATCCGGCAATTCGTGATCATATCGGGCCTTCCGAATATGCCTGGGACTTCAACAGCCCTGGATCCATGGCGGGATTCGGCCCCTTGAAAGCATCCAGCGAAGCTGTCGTGGATTTCCTGTCGAACGGCGGCAACCCGACCGATCCGGCACCCGCCGCCATGGCTTCGCAGGCGCCGGAGACGGCGCCAGCGACCAGCGCCGTTTTGGCGGACGAGGGCGTGAACGCCTCAGCCGATGGGTCGGATTCTGTCACGCCGGACAGTTCGATCGAACCGGCAAACCCCGAATCTCCTTCGGCCGACGGCGCCGGGACCGCCATCGACCGCGACGATGGCGCCGGCGCCGCGGAATCATCGCCGATCGATCGCCAGCGACGCCATGGCGGCGCCATGCCGCGCTGATCTGGATTTGTTGCCATTTTGGCACAGTCGCTGTTGCAATTGCCGGGCGGGGCACTAGTATTCACTTTACCCACTCGTTGAGGGGCACGGTCGAGGTCAGTACATGAACCCAGACTTGCGCCTAGAGGAGGCAATTGGCACGTCGTGCGGAGCTGACGCTCTGGTTCCCGGCGTTAAAGACGCTGACGTCGACGACGTGAACAGCGCACGCGCGGATGAGTACGCGCTGCTCGCCACGCTTCTCCTAGCCGCTCCGGATGCAAACCTTATGGCGCGGCTTTCCGGTTTGCTGGGCGACACCGAGACCCCGCTCGGCCTGGCTCATGCCGCACTCGGCCAGGCGGCGGCTTCGGCCTCCCCGACAGCGGTCAGTCGCGAGTATTTCAAGCTCTTCATCGGGGTCGGGCGCGGCGAACTCCTTCCCTACGCCTCATACTACCTGACGGGCTTTCTCAACGAACGGCCACTTGCCCGTTTACGCGCGGACATGAAGCGCCTCGGCCTTGAACGCGCCGACAGTCATTTTGACCCGGAAGATCATCTCGGCACGCTATTCGAGATCATGAGCGGCTTTGCCGCCACACATTTCGTGGTTCCCGCTGGCGAGGAGCGGGACTTCTTTGAACGGCACATCGCGCCTTGGGCGAGCCGCTTCTTCGCCGATCTGGAGAACGCGCCGTCTGCCAGGTTTTACCGGGCAGTGGGCGTATTGGGGCGGATTCTCATCGACATCGAAGCCGAGGGCTTCACCATGGAGGCGCGACGAAGCTCGTGACCTGATCGCGTCGACAGATAGGGAGGATCGCAGATGCAGGAAAAGAAACAGACGGCAATGAACCGCCGCAATTTCCTTCGCGCCTTCGGCGGCGCGTCCACGACCGCCGTGGCCGCCGTGACGCTCAGCCCCGGAGAAGCGCAAGCTTATGATCCCGGCGAGGAGGAGACGAGAGCCCGCTACCGCGAGACCGATCACGTCAAGGCATTCTACCGTGTGAACGGTTATGAGACGTTGAAGAAGTGAGAGCGCCATGCTGACCAAGCGCAAGAGCGGTCAGGCGAACCGCACAAGATTGCACACGCTGATGGGAACGGTCGCCTCCGCTCCCATCGATCGGCGAACCTTCCTTCGCCGTTCCGGTCTCGTGGCCGGCGGAATGGCTGCAATCGGGTCGTTCCAGCTCGGCACCGTTCAAAAGGCGGCGGCCATCAGTCCGCCGCAGCCGGGAGAGCCCATAGAACTCAAGAAAAGCATCTGCACGCATTGCGCGGTCGGCTGCACCGTTACCGCCGAAGTCCAGAACGGGGTTTGGACCGGTCAGGAGCCTTCGTGGGACAGCCCGATCAACCGTGGCTCCCATTGCGCCAAGGGAGCAAGCGTACGCGAGCTCGTACACAGCGACCGTCGACTGAAATACCCGATGAAGCTCGCTGCAGGGCAGTGGGAGCGTGTCTCCTGGGACGACGCAATCAATGGGATCGGCGACAAACTGCTCGAGATCCGTGAAAAGTCCGGCCCGGAATCCGTCTACTGGATGGGGTCGGCCAAGTTTTCCAACGAAGGAACCTATCTCTTCCGCAAGCTCGCGGCCCTGTGGGGAACAAACAATCAGGACCACCAGGCCCGCATCTGTCATTCGACGACCGTCGCCGGCGTCGCCAACACCTGGGGCTACGGCGCGATGACGAACTCCTTCAACGATATTCGCAATTCAAAGACCATGATCATCATGGGCGGCAACCCGGCTGAGGCGCATCCGATAGCGATGCAGCATCTGCTGGAAGGCAAGGAACTCAACAAAGCCAATCTGATCGTCATCGATCCCCGATTCACGCGCACCGCCGCCCATGCGACCGAGTACGTCCGGTTCCGGTCCGGCACTGACATAGCGCTGCTGTGGGGCATGCTTTGGCACATCTTCGAGAACGGCTGGGAAGACAAGGAATTCATCGCGCAGCGCGTCTACGGGATGGATGAGGTCCGCAAGGAAGTCGCCAAGTACACGCCGGAGGAGGTGGAGCAGATCACCGGCGTGCCTGGTGATCAGGTGAAGCGCGTCGCCGAGCTGTTCGCCACGCAGAAGCCGTCGACGATGATCTGGTGCATGGGCCAGACACACCACACGGTGGGTACCGCCAATACGCGCGCGAGCTGCATCCTGTGTCTCGCCACCGGCAATGTCGGCAAGCCGGGTACGGGCGCGAACATCTTCCGTGGCCACGACAACGTACAGGGCGCGACGGATATCGGGCTCGATGTGGTTACCCTGCCCTTCTATTACGGATTGACGGAAGGCGCCTGGAAGCATTGGTCGCGCGTCTGGGAGATCCCCTACGAGGACCTGCTGAGCCAATTCGACTCGAAGGAAGCCATGGAAACCCCTGGCATTCCGCTGACAAGGTGGTTCGATTCCGTCGCGCTGCCCAAGGACGAAATCGGGCAGCGCGACAGCATGCGTGCTATGTTCATTCAGGGCCACGCCAGCAACAGTATCGCTCGTATTCCGGAATCGATGAAAGGCTTGACAGGCCTGGAGTTGCTTGTTGTCGCCGATCCCCATCCCACGACCTGGGCATCACTGGCGGTGGAGGCGGGGCGTCAGGACAACACTTATCTCTTGCCGGTCTGCACACAGTTCGAGACGTCAGGCTCGCGCGTCGCCTCAAATCGGGCGATCCAGTGGGGCGAGCAGATCGTAAAGCCTAGCTTCGAGCAGAAGGACGATTACCAGGTCATCTATCTCTTGTCGAAGAAGCTCGGGCTTGCCGACAAGATGTTCAAGAAAATAGCCGTCGAGGGCGACCGGCCGGTGCCGGAGGAGGTGCTGCGCGAGATGAATCGCGGGAGCTGGTCGACGGGCTATTGCGGTCAGTCGCCGGAGCGGCTCAAGGCGCATATGAAGAACCAGCACAAGTTCGACCTGGTGACGATGCGCGCTCCGAAAGATGATCCCGAGGTCGGTGGCGACTATTACGGCTTGCCCTGGCCATGTTGGGGCAAGCCGGAGATCCGCCACCCGGGTACGGCCAATCTTTACAGCACCGGCCTGCATGTCATGGACGGCGGTAGCCCGTTCCGCGCCCGCTTCGGCGTCGAACGCAACGGCAAAACCCTCCTGGCGGAAGGTTCGTACACGCAAGGCTCGGAACTCACCGACGGCTATCCGGAGTTCACCATGGCCGTGCTCAAGAAACTCGGCTGGGACAAGGATCTGACGGCGGAAGAACGCGCCGTGATCGAAAAGATCGGCGACGACATCAACAAGGTCTCGTGGTCGACAGACCTGTCAGGCGGCATCCAGCGTGTCGTACTCAGCCATGGCTGCCATCCTTACGGCAACGGCAAAGCTCGCGCAGTAGCGTGGAACCTGCCCGACCCAGTGCCGATCCATCGCGAGCCGATCTACTCTCCGAAGGTGGACCTGGTCGCAAAATATCCGACCTATCCCGACGCCACACAGTTCCGGCTGCCGAACATAGGATTCAGCGTGCAGCAGGCGGCGGTGGAAAAGGGCATCGCCAAGACATTCCCGCTGATCCTGACCAGCGGCCGGCTCGTCGAATATGAAGGCGGGGGCGAGGAAACGCGGTCGAACAGATGGCTGGCCGAGCTGCAGCAGGAGATGTTCGTCGAGATCAACCCGGCCGATGCGTCCGAACGCGGCATCGGCGATGGGACTTGGGTTTGGGTGAATGGTGCGGAGAACAACTCGAGGGCGCGGGTGAAGGCCCTGGTCACGGAGCGCGTCGGCCGGGGCGTCGCTTTCATGCCCTTCCATTTCGGTGGCTGGTTCCAGGGCAAGGATCTGCGGGCTCACTATCCGCAGGGCTCCGATCCATATGTTCTGGGAGAGAGCGCCAACAGCATCACCACCTACGGCTACGACCCGGTGACGGGGATGCAGGAGCCGAAGTGTACGCTCTGCCAAATCGTTGCGGCGTGACGGGAGGAAAAAAATGGCCCGGATGAAATTCCTTTGTGACGCTGATCGTTGCATCGAGTGCAATGCCTGCGTCACCGCCTGCAAGAACGAACACGACGTGCCTTGGGGCATCAACCGCCGCCGCGTCGTCACCATCAATGACGGCAAGCCCGGCGAACGCTCCGTCTCGATGGCGTGCATGCATTGCACCGACGCGCCTTGCGCGGCAGTCTGTCCGGTTGACTGCTTCTACACAACGGCGGACGCGGTGGTGCTCCACTCCAAGGATCTGTGCATCGGATGCGGCTATTGCTTCTACGCCTGCCCATTCGGCGCCCCGCAGTATCCCCGTGTGGGAAACTTCGGTTCGCGCGGCAAGATGGACAAATGCACCTTCTGCGCCGCAGGCCCGGAAGGTGATTCCACCGAAATTGAATATGCCAAGTACGGAGCCAACCGGCTGGCTGAAGGCAAGCTGCCGCTTTGCGCCGAAATGTGTTCAACCAAGTCGCTCCTGGCCGGCGACGGGGAGATCATCGCGGCGATCTACAAGGAGCGTGTGACGCAGCGTGGCTATGGTTCGGGAGCCTGGGGCTGGCAGACGGCCTATCGAGAAACAATCGACGTGTAGGAGGCAGTCGGGCTCGTCCCGCGCGCAACGGAGCTACCACGGAGGACGCAGAAATGCCGGACAACAGGCTTGGTCGAGTGACGCCGCAGGCTGTCGCGGCGTTCATGACGCTCACGCTGCTGGTGGCAGGGCCCGTGTACGCGCAAGCCCCATCCGGGAGCAACCCGACCGCACAGGCGGTGAACGAACGGCAGCTTCTTGATGAGCTGCAGAAGATCGAGGGGCGCGTCACCCTGCCCAATACGGCCGCCGGCTTGCTCGAGCAGCCGCAAGGCCGCGACTACCGCAGCTTCCACGAAGGCTGGCTGCCGTGGATCGGCGGCATCGCGATACTGGGCATTTTGCTGCTGCTGGCGCTGTTCTATTTCTACAGGGGCCGCATCCGCACATTGGCGCCCGAATCGGGCGCAAGGATTTTGCGCTTCGGTGCTCTTGAGCGGCTGACCCACTGGATGACTGCCACCGCGTTCATCATCCTGGCCATCACCGGCTTGAACTTTATCTTCGGCAAACGTCTGCTGATGCCGCTGATCGGGGCCGATGCATTTTCAACCTGGTCGATTTGGGCGAAATACGCCCACGACTTCGTCTCCTGGGCGTTCATGCTCGGTATATTGGTCATGCTTGTGACATGGGTCTGGGACAACCTTCCCGATCGCCATGACGGGCATTGGCTCAAGGTCGGTGGGGGCTTTTTCGACAAATCCAACAGGACACATCCGCCGGCCGGACGTTTCAACACCGGCCAGAAGCTCATCTTCTGGGCCGTCGTGCTCGGTGGAATTGCGCTGTCGGTATCCGGCATATTCATGCTGTTCCCGTTCGCATTCACCGACATAAACGGCATGCAGACGGCCCAGTATGTTCATGCGACTGTAGGCGTCATCCTGATCGCTGTTATTATCGCTCACATCTATATCGGCACGCTCGGCATCGAAGGCGCCTATGAGGCAATGGGCTCGGGCACGGTCGATATGAACTGGGCGAAGGAGCATCATAGTCTTTGGGTCGAAAGACAGGAGGCCAAAGGTGCGATACCGCCGCGCTCGGCGGCCGAACCGGCCGAATAGTAGCTTCTGCGCGGAACCGAAATGAAATGCCCGGGCCATTGGTCCGGGCATTTTTTTTGGCGTGTTCGAGGCTTTCATTGCGCGGCCTCGAGGTCCACGTCAGCGAGCGCAGGTCTAGCTCGGATATAGCTAGCTAGGAAGGCGTCTCCTCGCCGCCCGCGGCTGCGGTGGAGTTGGCGCCCGGCTCGCCCGTCCAGTTTTGACCGACCAGATTGTGTCCTGGATCACCCACGCGAGTGCTCTCGCTGCTGTAGACCTGCCATGCCGGCTGTTGCTGCTGCGCGCTCAGAAGAAAATAGCCGGCCCCGAACGCAATTGCGATCGAAACGACAATTCCGGTCAAGATCATACCCATCCCGCCTTCTCCCTTTCACCTCTTCAAAGTCCGCAATCATGCCCTCATTGTGGCGTCTGCGTCTGCTGCGCTGGATCCTGCCCCGTCGCAGGTGGATTGCCCTGGGGGGCCTCACCGGATTTTTGCTGATACTTGAGGTCGAGTGCCGCCAGTGCAAGCAACGGCGGCGGCATGGCGACGCCGGCCACTCGCATTTCCCGCGCGGTCTTCTGGCATTGTGCAATGTCATTGGCGGCCGCCAGTTCCTCCGCTTTCGCTGTATTGATCACGGCATCCTTGGGAGTGCTCGAACTATCGGCGGGGGGCACCGGCGCGGCCCTGCTTTCCTTCTGGGGCGCGTTCGTCGCCGATCCGTTGGCCACCTTCTCCTTGCTCGGTTGTGGAGAATCGCTGGCAACCCCAGTCTGCCCGGTAATTTTCTGCGCCGAGCCCGTCCCTGCCTCCGGCTTGGCGGGCGCGGCTGCGCTGGTAGAGGATGTGCCAGACTGCTGCGCCGGGGCAGCAGCGGTCGGGGCAGGCGCTTCGGCAGGCGCCTTCATGAAGGCGAGGAGCTCTTGGCAGAGATTTGCTGGCCCGCCTGCCTGCTGGGCAGCAGGCGTTGCAGTAGCGGCTGCTGGAGCCGTAGGCTCGGGTGCAGTGCTCGTCTGCGCCAGCGATGTTGACGCCGACAGCGCGACGACGATTCCTGCGAGAACCATTTCTTTCATCGCTTCGCTCCTTCCCTGATGAAAATCACCGCTTGGGTGACACCATAACGCCGGAGGATGCCCGAACGATCCATGGTCTTGCAACGCTAACCTGCCCCGCAATTCGGCCGCGGTCTCGCAGTCGGCCCTCATGGCTTCTCAGGCCAACGAATGAAGGCCACGGCGAGCAGCATGGCGACTAGTTCCCAATTAATCCGGTAGATCATCGATCGTCTGCCGACATATTCGCGCCATTGCCTGGACAACCGCCAAGGCTGCCATTGTGCGTTTCGTCCTGCCTCCGTGGCGATAGTTGCCGTTCCGCTTGCCTTCAGGTGCGCCACCGCCCGCACCGTGCATGCGACAGGCTGCGCTGCCCCTCACGCTGGCGATCGACACTGGCAACCCGTCCGCTTCGACCGAGCCTGACAACGAGGTGCTAGGTTCGTGAGGTTGACGAGGCTGCTGCCTTGACTTCCAAGATTGCTTCACCAAGTATGGTCTTATGAACGCCACGACCAAAATCCGTTTCGATTTTCTTTTCCGGGTTTGCCCCATCGCGGGATCGTAACCCCCGGCTCGGCTGCCATGCGCCCCGAGCCGAGGGGCAACATCTAATCAACATGTGATGATCTGCAGGGTTGCACCGTCTCTGGGGTGCAGCGACGAAGATTTTCCCGAATTGGCCAGTTCCGCTAGCTTCGATGGCGGCTGGCCCAACTAAATATGAGTGTCCAAATGCAGAACAACATCAAAATCCGGCGTAAGCCGAACATCCGCATCTCGCAGTCTGACCATGCACGTCTATCGGCGCTCGCGAGCACTGTGGCTGTACGAAATCCGGAGGCTTCCGATGAACTGCTCGCCGAACTCGAGCGCGCACGCATCGTTGCTGATGATAGGGTCTCCGCCGGCACCGTCCGGATGGGTTCGACTGTAACGTTCAAGCCCGACACCGGCGATCGGAAAACGATCACGCTGGTTTTTCCTGGGGATGCGGACATCTCTGAAGGCAAGGTTTCAATTCTTACACCGATTGGCACGGCCCTGATCGGCCTCTCGGCCGGACAGTCGATCATGTGGACCGCCCGAGACGGGCGCCGCCACGAATTGTTGGTGCTTGCCGTGAACAAGCCCGCTCCGGAAGGTGATGAAGCCGATCGGTTCGCACCGTCGTCTCCGACGATTGCGGCGAGCTTCTAGACATGGGTGCCTCCGTCCGTCTCCTCATTCATGCAGGTGCCCTGATCGCAGGAGTGTGACCCCTGCGCCGGCCCATATGGGTCCGGCACAGGGGTAGCCTTGCACACGCGATCAATTCCTGACGCTGGATTCCTCACGGACCGGCTGGAGACGCACCATGCCCAACATCGATAGCTGCCAACTGACGACAAAGGATTACACCATTCTGGAAGTAATGCGGGAGCGCCATCCGGCCCGCACCCCAACGCTATTGACTATCCTCGACCGGAAGATTTCGAGCGCACTCGTAATGTTTCGGGGAGACATCCCGGCAACAGTCGTGACGCTCAGCAGCCGCGTGGCTTACCGGGTAAACGATGGCTCCACCGAAATGCGCATCCTCACACATGGTGAGATGCGCGGTTTGGTTGGCATGCTTTTGCCAATCACCAATCCGCGCGGTCTGGCACTGCTTGGTCTGGCCGAAGGTCAATCCATGACCATTCCGAGTGCGGACGGCCCTGAAACGCTGACAGTCCACGAAGTGCTCTATCAGCCGGAAGCCGCAATGCGCGAGAGATCAAAGCTGGCGCTGGGGGCGGAGACGGGCTCGTCGCAACCGGGCAGGCCTGTCCTCCGCGTCGTCCATCGTTCTGATAAGCTGCAGGACAACGCAGAGAACAAAGTCATGGCGGCTTTCGACACCGGGTTCGACGACCCAGGCCGCCTGAGAGATCGACCATCCCGAAGGTTTTGAAGGGTAGATAAGCGTCCCCTGCCCTGGCCCTCTGGCCCGCCGATCGCGTTCCTATCCACGGCAATCGCGTGGTGGTACATTCGCTTGATTTGGCGAATGTTTTTGTCGTCAAACTCACCGGGAAACCGGGGACGTGGTCATGAGAATTATTACCACTCTAGTATGCGTCGCCCTCCTTGCAGGTTGCGCAACGGTGGCGGTGCCAGCGCTCTAATTTCTAGGAGCTTGCCGGTTACTTCCCCGGCTCCGGGGTGGGTGGCACAAGCGCATGTCACCGCCACGCAGGACCCATCGGCCGGGTCTTTTCGTCGCCGCGACGAACCCGGCAGTACCAGTGGCCGCTGTCAGAGAAGATTTCAACCGAGGTCGGTGCATCGTTGGCCGCCTCCTTGGCGACCTCGTTGATGAATTTCACGACCTTTGAATAGTACTGAGCGGGCGCAACCGTGCGCAAACCGCTGGTGACGCTAAGTTCCTGCTGCACTTTTGACATAGTCGAATTCCTTTCGGTCATTTCTGATTGCGCTCTTCTCGGATCGGGTGCCGGAGAGCCCCTAACCGGCGCTGCGCAGCATCCAGCGCTAGGCTTGGTGGAATTGTTCGAGCCTAGTGCCGGGGTTAGCTATCTAGCAAACGAAATTGATTGACATTTAAACGCAATATTTATGCTATATCCCCATGGACATTGAGCTCGCCCGCACTTTTATCGAGATAGTTTCGACGGGGAGTTTCATTCGGGCATCGGAGCGCTTGAATGTCGCCCAGACGACCGTAAGCGCACGAATCCGCAACCTCGAGCAGCAATTGGGCCGCGCGCTTTTTGTTCGCCACAAAGGCGGAGCTTCGCTCACCCCGGCCGGTGAGCAATTTCTGCGCCACGCCCCGATGTTCGTCCAACTATGGCAACGCACCCTTCACCAGGTTGCCGTGCCCCCGGGACGTCGAGCTGTTCTGACGGTCGGCAGCGAAGTCAGCCTTGCGCAACCTCTTCTGCTCGATTGGGTCCGATGGATGCGCGGCTCGCTTCAGGATGTTGCACTTCGAGTACACGTCGATGTGCCGCAGGATTTGATCAATCAGGTCGCGTCAGGAATGGTCGACTTAGCTATCATGTACGCGCCCCCCCACAGACCGGGCTTGAAGATCGATCTGCTTCTGGAGGAAAAACTCGTCCTCGTGACTACCAATTCCGAAGCGCGCCTCCTGTACGAATCCGATTATGTTTATATGGATTGGGGGCCGGATTTTGGACTTCACCACGGGATGAATTTCCCGAGTGCAGCGCCGGATCTTTCTTTCGATCTCGGTTCGCTCGCATTGAGCTATGTTCTTGCGACTGGCGGCTCCGGATATTTCAGGATGAGTTCTGTGCAGCCTCACATAGAGGCCGGCCGGCTGCACCTTGTGCCTGAAATGCCGCAGTTCTCCTATCCGGTTTACGCGGTGCAATCCGCAAGCGCGGACGAGAGCGTGGTAGGTCCTGCCCTGGCAGGATTGCATTCCGTCGCGAACGCCGACATCAAATTGTAGGAGTTGTTGGGCGTCTAAAGTACCGTTTGGATTGACGGGAACAGAAGGTCGACCGTTGTTCCTATCCCTCTTTCACTCCTTATCCGGATCCGACCACCAACCATGTACGCCAATGCCTGCACTTGCAACATCCCTATCCCGGTGCCCTTCTCACCCTTCGTCGTGAAGAAAGGATCGAACACCTTTCGCAAGACTTCCGGATCCATGCCGCAACCATGGTCTTTGACGCGAACGCATGCGTAGGTTCCGGGCCCGGGCGGGTCAGGCGTCGGGGCCGTCTGCACCAATCGCTCAGTGGTGACGCGAA
Source organism: Mesorhizobium sp. WSM4813 (assembly GCF_055811555.1). Classification (NCBI taxonomy): domain Bacteria; kingdom Pseudomonadati; phylum Pseudomonadota; class Alphaproteobacteria; order Hyphomicrobiales; family Phyllobacteriaceae; genus Mesorhizobium; species Mesorhizobium sp. WSM4813. Next base: position 7,523 of record NZ_JBVVQU010000053.1, on the reverse strand, counting down.
TCTCGCCGCCGCTTGGCATTGCATCTCGTGCGTTCATTACGAGATTAAGCACTGCAGAGTCGAACAGCGCCGGGTCGATCAAGCAGTCCGGGATATCGGAACCAAGCTCCAGTTCGACGCGGACATCGGGGCCTGCGCCATACCTTAGGAAAGGCTCGAAAGACCTGAGGAATTCATTCAAATTGCCAGCGTGGATATCGAGTTCCTGATGTTTTGCGAAGGCCAGTACCAGTGACGTTAGTTCGATACCTCGATCGATTCCCTGCCGCGCTGCCGCAATGTAGGTCCTCACGCTTTCGGCGTCCTCGGCCCTTTTTTCGGCAAGCCTCAGGCCGGATCCGATGACTGCTAGGAGGTTTCTGAAATCATGGGCAATACCGCCAGTCATTTCGCCTAAGGCGGCAAGCCGATGGGTGGCACGCTCACGTTGTTGGGCTGCGGCCCAAGGAGGCATATTTTCCTGAGAGCGCTCGTCGTGCTTCGCTCGCAGTTTATTATCGTATGGAAACGCGCCGCCAGTCATGATGGTCGCCTATTGATCATTGACGACAAACAGGAAACTCGCGCTCCCATTCGCATCGTCGTATTTGGGTCGGTTCTCCCGTTGCTGGTCGTCATGCCTCCTGCACGCACGCCTAGGCGCGCCGTACGATCCCTTTCGTCATGATGTCTTCGACCATCGGAAACGACTTGATAGCCTCTTCCGGTAGGTCTCCATTCGCTCCGGTTAGCTCCGTCCAGCCATGCGCCTCGGGCTGGCCGACGACGATACGACCGACCATTCCAGCATGCTCATGCGGAATACAATAATAGTCATAGACACCCCGCTCGGTGAAAGTTACTGAAAAGCTCTCGTTGGGCAGGAGATAGTCAGAGTCCCAAGATTTTGCCGCCTTGGGCATGCGGAGCGGCCGCTCGAAGTTTGTGGGATTGTACGCCGTCGTCGTGTGCGAATTGCCGGGATTGAGATTGGTCCAGCGGATCGTCTGTCCTGGTTTGATTAGAATGCCTATCGGGTCGAACCAAACGTGGGAACCATCTTTGCGCCCGTGCATCTTGACTTCGACCATCTCACCACCCAACCCGGCCAGAGAAGAGAGGGAAAGGGCGGCGGCGAGCCCGCCGCCAGCGCCCAGTATCTCACGACGCGTCAGTGTCATTTGGCGACCTGTGCCTCGTCAGCAGCCGAAACATGCCACAGCACGACATGGACATGCGGCTCTTCTACCCCCGGATGGCCGGCATTATAGTAGACGTCCACATGGTCGACATGGCCGCCGGGTGAAGCGAGGTCGTCAAAACGCTTGTCCGGATTGAGGTCTTTGGTCGGCAGCATATAAATCGTGCTGACAAGCTCGCCATCGTGGTCATAGGCAAGGAATGGTCCGGCAGGCAATGTTGTCGGATCAACGAAAAGTTGGCCCATGCCCGGCAGGAAGTCGGGCAGTTTCACAAGCTTGCTGACCTGTTCGTAAGGAGCGGCTGGCGGAGCTTTGGTGACCTCATTCGCCGCCACGGCGCAAAGCGAACTGCCCACTGTCAGAGCAATTGCGAGGACGAGTTTTTTCATCTCGGTATCTCCTTGTTGAAATAGAATCGCGACGGCCGAAGTCTGTAAGACCGTCTAGAGATTCGATTTTCACTTTCTGACACGGCTTGTTCGCGTCCAGCCAGCAAGCAGGAGACTGTTCTGTTCGTCAAACGAAAATAAATGGCGTTTAAATGCATTATTTCTGCTAGTCAGGTGCGCGCCTGTTTTTCTTGATTTCAAAAAATCTTTCACTACTCTGAACTGCTATGAATATTTTCAGCCTTGATTTCCGGCGGGAGCCTAAACGCCTCAAAATGGGCCATTAGCCCGGACGCGAGAAAGTCCTGGCTTCGCGTCCGGGACAGCCAGCCTCATCTCCACACCTCAGTCCACTGAGAACTTTGTCCTGCTTAACCTGTGGCGGCTGAACGCTCATTTGCGATCGCGTCTGGATCGACACGGAGGTTGACCCTGATGATCTCTCCCATCCTCCTGTCAGAAGAAGACATTTCGCTTGACCTTATGACAAAGGGAAAGCAATCAGCCTTGTCAAAAATTGCGATCAAGATTGCTCGGAGAAATGGGCTTTACGAGCAGATGGTTCTGCGTGGTCTTTTCGACCGTGAGTGTCTCGGCTCGGCCATTCGGATGCGCTCGGCGCGCTCGCGGTCACGCTTCCGAATCTTGATGGTGGGCTGTGGCGTAATTTCGAGGGGAATCGGCAGCTCGTAGTTCGCAGTTTCGTTCGGTCCGGGGAGCCAACGTTCATTTCTACGCTAGGGCGCGATACTGCGCGCCAGCATACGATTTTTTCCCTACGCTTCGATCCGCTTCGCTTCTGCGCGCTGGCCCCCAAGCGGCAGGGAAACCGGTCAGGTCAGTGGTAAGCTAGCGGAGCCTCTGCCCTCACCTAGGCGCGCTCCCTCCGGCAGACCGTGGGGAACCTGGCCGGCCCGAGCACGTTGTGGCCGGTCAGCCTGGGTTACGCATGCAACAGCTTTTCCAAGAATTCGGCCATCCGACATACGTCCCGTTTCCCGTTATTGCGGCGAGGCTTCTCCTGGCGTCGATCTTCGGTGCGGCGATCGGCTTCGAACGCGAATGGCGAAATCGGCCTGCTGGGCTTCGCACTCATATTCTGATCTGCGTGGCAGCGGCTACTTTCGGTATTCTGACGATTGAAATCGTTCACGCGCCGATGTTTCTGCAGGACTCCGTGAAGGTCGATCCGATTCGTGTTGTCGAAGCGGTTACCGCTGGCGTCGCGTTCCTTGCTGCCGGATCGATTTTGTTTTCGAGAGGCGAGGTCCACGGGCTGACGACCGGTGCAGGCATGTGGCTGTCTGGGGCAATTGGCGTGGCGTGCGGGCTCGGTCTGTGGCAAGTGGCGGCACTCGGCACGCTTTTGGTGCTTGTCGTTGCAGGTCTTCTTTATAGTTTTGCAGCCAAGTCCGGAATTGGCGAGAACACCGGACAGGAAAAGCCCTCATCGGAAGAAGACGTGTCCAAGCAGCGCAAAGGCTGAGGACAAACGCCCCGCGCAAGGGGCCGAACGGCGGAGTGCGTGGCGGACACCCGCGATCCGCCGGCCGGCCCCCTGGGCATGCTACTCTCCCCTTAGCGGCGCCAGCGTCGTCTGGCGCGTCGGACTCACAAGGAGAAGCCCGCGCGCCTCCTCCGAGCGCGGGCCGACCGGGTTACAGCCCGACCTGCAGCGGGGCTAAAGTTGGGGGGAAGACCCGCTGGTCCCAGCCATGTGTTAGCGCACGCTAATGTCCAGAGAACACTCCCGCAAACGGAGGCGGTCCTTCAGCCGCCGTTAGCAGGTGCTGCCGGAGCAGGTGCTGCCGGAGCGGGCGCGGCTGGAGCAGGTGCGGCCGGCTCTGCCGGAGCGGGCGCGGCTGGCGCTTCGACCTTCGGCGCTTCGACCGTAGGCGCTTCAACCCTGGGCGCCTCAACCTTTACGTCGACGTCCTTTCCGGTGCTGCCCCCGCCATTGATGTTGATAACGCCGGTGAACAACAGCAGGATCACGATTGCGAGAATTGCGAGAACGACGGCGACAGCAGTGCCGGCGCCATTTCCGCCTGAGTTAACAACGGTGGGACCGTCAGCCATCACTATCTCTCCTATTCTGAATTATCACTGGTCGGCAACGGGACCGGCGGGCACTTAGTTCCGCCGCCGGGCTATGGTCCATGATGCAGTAAGACTGAAGTCTTTGCGTCAAAGACAGAGGGCTGAGGCTGGCAACCAAGATCTTAGCAACGGATTAGTATTGAGCCGCCGAGCAAAGTCCCTTCATCGGTGGTTCACCGGGTGCCCGCTGTTTGTCCTTTTCGGCGGGCACCCGATATGACACCCTAACGGCGGAAAGAACTGTGACCCTTATCCAGAGCAGACAGAATGTCGATGAGGTCGCAAGCCGACCCGCCAATGACAATCAAACTCCTGACCCCACAGATTTCTCGGCGGTTGATCTTATTTCGTCGGGCGACGACGAGGTCGCTGCAATCGTCAGGCGAACAGAGCGCCTCGCCCTCGCCGTGATTATAGCAATGGCGATCTTCCTGATCTTTGCACCGGTGATCTTCATTGCCCTGATGTATGGGATCTGAGATGTCCCGCTTTAGCCCTCCTCCCAGAATCTTGCAGCGAAGCGTGGCGGAGGTCCTCCTCGCAACGCAAGTGCTTCACGCGGGCTTTGATCCCCGGCTTGACCCATTGCGATGCCGGCCGCCTATCTGCCGGTCCGAGCGATTGATGAGGAAGCAAGACGGAGGCAGCGCGTAGGCTGGGACGCGACTGGTATGTAGAAGACCCGCCGCTACATCTGCGAAGCGACGGGCCTCCACCCCATTCCCCCATATCTAACCGTGCAATTGCGGTGCCAGACGTGTTGACCCATTACGGCGCACCTTATGGGTTCTACACAGCGGAATTGCCGCCACGTACTTCGTTCGAATGTTTCGACTCCATTAGCTTGAGCGCATGTATTCCGCCAGCCATGTGAGCGCGCCCCCCCCGAAGGCTCGCTGGTCAGGCCCAGCGGCCCCCCAAAGCCGCTGGGCCGTCCCCGTTAGAGCGAAGCGGGTTGTCCTAGCATAGTAGGAATCCTCTTGACTAAGACCTCGCGTGCACCGGTCAAACGAATGGCAATTTTCTGTCTGAATGCGTTTACGGTCCATTCTCGGAGATCCACGCATCGGCTGTCGCGTGGGACACACAGTAACAATTTCAAAGGCGTCGAGATGCTGCGAGCACAGGAAAGCCAGTTCCTGAAACCTGAAGATCGGGCGATCTGCCAGCGGGTGGTCGACCAGATAACCGCCGACGCTAAATGGGACAGCACCTCGATAGACGGCCAGATTCTGGCCTCGACCACGCTGGCTCTCTTTCAATCCGGGGTCGTCAATGAAACGAATTTGCTGGCACATGTTCGCGCGCGCCGCCACGACTTCACTAAGCTGACCGGCTAGCGCTTCCCCTTTCGGCGTGATCTCTTCGATCTGACCTTCTCGCCGATCTCTTCGCCATAGCTTCTGCCTTGGCCTTGTCCTTCGTGGTCAGCATCGTTCGCCAGTGCGGTTTCTCGAAGACACCCACAATGTAAGTTGTCGCCGGTTTGTCGGTCATCGCGCTAACATAGCAGGATCGGGTGCGAGCACCCCGGTTGCGGGAAGAATGCGGGATGGGGCTTTGCGAAGCCGAGGCAGACGCCCCACTGGTTCTGTCTCGAGCACCGTGCCGAGGGGGAGCGTTTCCTCTGACTAGAGTTCCTGGCCGGCTGGTAAGGACCCCAGTCCGAAGGGAATAGCATCTTGGCCTCATCTGGCCGCAGCTTCAAAGGCCTTCATCTATTCGGCCGATGCGCCGATCCGCTGGAAATTGACAATCTGCCCCAGCTCTAGACCGCTTCGTGCTGGCGGTGGCGTCTGCAAATTTCGGATGAAGGGCTGTCCTATAGTGTTGCGCGCAGGCTCATATCCGATCGTGGCAAGGGTTACTTTCCTTGCCGCGTCGGCCGGCGTTCTCCTGCTGCTCGCCCTTTTTCCGGAGTGGCTCTTGCGGAATTTGGAAGTGAGCTTCACGCATCATGGCAAGCTCATCCACGCCGCCGCATTCACCGTTTTGGCGGCCCTAGCAAGTGTCGGCTGGACGAAACACAAGGCAAGGCTGATTGTTCTCCTCGCTTTTTCGGGCGTGGCGATTGAAGTTGTTCAGGGCGCGCAACTGATAGGGCGCGGACCGGATGTATTCGACTGGATTGCCGACTGTGCTGGCATGGCCTGCGGGATCACAATCGCAAGCTGGACAAAACGGCACCGGGTGAGAAACCCGCCGAAACGACCCGGCGAACATCCCGATCGCGAGATCGATTGTGAGAGGGCCATAGAGCCAAGCTTTCAGGCGATCGTAGATTGCATGCTGGAAGCAGGCTGGGCCCGTGGAGAGATCATGCGCTCGCTACGCCGGCTGATCTCCGCAGACAACATGACGCAAAAGGAAAATGCCAAGGTCGAGGCGCAGCTTGCGATCGCACGGGCAATGAGCCGTGCCGGCCGGCCTCTCTAGGGGTCAGCAACTCAATGAATTGCCTACAGACAATGGCCGAAATGGTCGGCGAGCCTAACCGTCCGCAATCAGACAGAGCGTTGAAGGCCGCCACATTTGGCCGGAAATCGTGTTGGTCAGGGTTTCAGGGAGGAATTCTCGATGACTCACTCTTTTCCCACAGTCACGGTTGAAACAGTCGCCGAAGTCTACGTTCTTTCCATAGGCAAGGCCCGCTTCCTATCGATCGGACAGGCAATCCGCGCCCTTCGGAAACTCATGCCGGCTTGCAACGCGACCGATCACGAGTTGGAGGAGATATTGGCGGCAGCGTGCGTGATTCACAGCGTGCCCGTTACTTTCGACGCCAAAACAGCCGATGGGGCATGGCTCCATTCGTAGGGCCGGAGATGCCCGCGCAAACGCAATGATCTCCTGTAGGCTCGGTAATAACAGGGCGGCTTCCTTGCTCGGCGACATGCTGGCGGGGCAGGTCTGTTCGATCGATATGAGAACCAGTTTGAGGGCGAAGCGCTTGCGAAGGATAATTGGAAAGGTCGAAAAGCTGAGCCGGTAATAGCGCAAGCAAAGCCCGCGCTCACTCCTCCGAGCGCGGGCCGACCGGATTGCAGCCCGATCTGCAGGGGGCTAAATCTTGGGGGGTTGGCCCACTGATCCTCCACAACTGTTAGCACAAGTTTATGTTCCGCTTGATGAACACTCCCGCAAACCGAGGCGGAATTCCGGCTATTCTCCCTGCCAAAAATCCTGCAGCGACGCGTGGCGGAGGTCCTCCTTCGCCGCTTGACCCATTGCGTTGCCGGCCGCTTCTTCATGTCTTTCGGCGCCTCGCCGGCGTATTCCTGCACTCGCTTCCAAAGCCGTTCCCGCATCTCACGATTGACGCTGACGAAGGCACTGCCGACGTATTTGCCGGTGCCAGGCTCGGCCATCAACGCGAATGCCGGCTTTCCAGCCTCACGCTCGACGCCGAGCAGTTCAAATTCCCCGTGTAGCATTTCGTCTTCAGCCAGTTGGTCGAAGGGCCGCTGCGATACTTGCTGTCCCGACGCTTGGACACCATTCCCTCAAGGCCGGCCTGGTCGACCAGGTGATAGATCGCATTGGCGTCGCCCGGAAGCGCCTGGCTGAACTGGATGCGGATGTTTGGCGGGATGATGCCGGCAAGGATGTCGCGGCGCTCTTGCAGCGCCATGTCGCGCAGGTCGTGGCCGTTTAGATGCAGCAGATCAAAGGCGACGAAATAGAGGTCATGCCGGCGCCGCGTGATGGCCTTGCGCAGAGCCGCGAAATCCGTCTGGCGGCATCATTGAGCACGATGATCTCACCGTTGATGATGACACTAGAGCGTCGGACGCTCAGGTTGAATCGAGAGGGGATTCCAGTGAGGCGACGTTCGTGATTCACTTCCTGTAGG
>NZ_JBVVQU010000052.1:0-49442 GCF_055811555.1 Mesorhizobium sp. WSM4813 | reverse complement strand
CTGTTCTCGCCAGTTGAATGCAGAAACTACTTCACAGCAGCAGGGTATGGACTCACTTGAACGTCCGATGCTCTAGCTGAGGTGGTGTTAGGCGCGCGTCAGAACAACCGACTCCAAGTGGCGGCAACGACGCGGACTTCGGTCGCCGATCTTCCGACTGGTCCGAAAGCCCGCGATCGACGGTGCTCTCGGTCGAGGAGGAGGCGGTCATGGTCGCTTTCAGGCGCTATACGTTGCTACCGCTGGATGATTGCCTCTATGCGCTCCAGCCGACCATCCCCCATTTGACACGATCTTCATTGCACCGCTGTCTGCAGCGCCACGGCCCTCACCTAGGCAATGTCGACGTGGAAGTAACCGCTCGGGTAGCTCTTGAACTTCTTCTTCGCCGGCTTGTCGCCTTCGACATTCCGGCAGGCGGGCGCCTGCACGAGAAGGCCACCACCGCCATCTCGAGAGACTTCCTGCTGCGGCTGATCGCGGCCGTCCCTTACAAGATCCACACCAAGCCCCGGCGCCGGAGGGTCGGCAGTGCCGCTGATCAAGGAGGCGATCGCAAACGGCGAACGCTTCTGGGCCATGCCTTCGAACTGGCCTGCGCCAGGAACGACATCGAGCACCGCACGACCAAGGCCAAGCATCCATGGACCATCAAGGACGCCACCGTCAAACGCTTCTACTACGAGAAACACGACCAACTCCGCCGGCATCTCGCCGACTTCATCGCGGCCTACAACTCGGCCGAAGACTCAAGGCCCTCAAGGGTCTCACACCCTACGAGTTCATCTGTAAGTCATGGGCCACTCAGCCCGAGCGCTTCCACACTCATCCGCTCCACCAGATGCCGGGACTCAACATCTAGGGGCATAGACCGTCGCGACGCAGCTTCGGGGCGCCGGAGATTCGGTCGACAGTCGGAATGCCGAAGCTCACGATGTGCGAGTGGTTATCCAGATGAAAGGAAGTCGCCAGCAATGGAATGGAACCGTTGTTTCCGCTCTTCGAAAGCGATCACTTGTGGCTCCTCCTGCGATCGTGATCGGCGTGCCTGGTCGCTGCGAAAAAATGCAACGGTTGGCTTCAGCCCGCCTTTCAGTGCCATGGTCGGTTGCCAGCCCAATTCGGCTTTGGCGAGGGATATATCGGGTCGGCGTTGTCTTGGATCGTCGCCGGGTAACGGCAAATTGACGAGTTTTGACGACGAGCCGGTTTCAGCGAGCACCAGTTCCGCAAGCTCTCGGATGGTGAATTCCCCATCATTTCCAAAATTGACTGGTCCCGTGAATGAAGCTCGACTGTCCATGAGGCGTACAAGACCATCTATTAGGTCATCAACGTAGCAGAATGAACGAGTCTGGTTGCCGTCACCGTAAAGCGTAATCGGCTCGCCGCTGAGTGCCTGAACAATGAAATTGGAAACAACTCGACCGTCAGCCCGATGCATCCGGGGGCCGTATGTGTTGAAGATGCGCGCAATTTTGATTTCAAGGCCGCACTGTCGGTGATAATCGAAAAATAACGTTTCGGCGCAACGCTTTCCCTCATCATAGCAGGACCGAGGACCAATGGGGTTCACATTGCCCCAATAATCCTCGGTTTGAGGATGAACCGCAGGGTCGCCGTAGACCTCACTTGTTGAAGCCTGCAGAATTCGGATTTTGAGCCGCTTGGCGAGGCCCAACATATTGATCGCGCCTTGCACCGACGTTTTTGTGGTCTGCACCGGATCGTGCTGATATTGGATGGGCGATGCAGGGCAGGCCAAGTTGTAGATTTCGTCGACTTCGACGTATAAGGGAAACGTGATATCGTGGCGCAGAAATTCAAAGCGCGGGTTCGCGTGTAGATGTTCAATATTGTACTTGGTTCCCGTGAAGAGATTGTCGACGCAGAGAATCTCATGACCATCGGAGAGCAGTCGATCTATTAGGTGGGAGCCCAGAAAGCCGGCTCCTCCGGTGACCAAAACGCGTTTGCGACTCTCATAAATCCGTGGCATGTGAATCTCCTTGCGAAATGATAGGCTGACGCTGCATTGTGCCAGTAGCGGCGAGAGTCACGTCCTGGACGTAACGCCCTTTTGTTCCGTGGCTATCTTTGGACCCTGCGAGATGGCGGCCCATGCCCGTGCCTGCGTGTAAGCAATTGAAGTAGTCGCCAATCCGACAAAGATGGCGAGCGCCTGACCGATCTTGCCAGTCGCTGCGTATTCGAGGATGGAGCGCCCCAGAGTAAGGACGTAAAGCCGCTCGGAATCCAGCCCGTCCTTAGTCCCCGCTAAGCCTACGAGTGCCGCTTTGGAGGTCCCCTCCATGCGGCACCGATGGAGGAAATACTTCCAGGTCGTGCGTTCCGCTGTAACCACATGGCGAACGCTGGCCTCGGGTTTGTATATCCATATGCCTCCTATTTTTTTTGTGGCGCGGATACAAAACTCGGTGTCGTCGCATGTATTGGCTGAGCCCCTACCGCCGCCGATGCGTCCCATTTGACCGGCAAACCCGCCGCAGCCATGCAGCACTTCGGCGCGCACAGACATGTTCGCGCCTATCACATTACGCACTTCGCCACCATTTCGTACCCGCATTCCGCGATAGGTGCAGCCGATGATCCAGTTGAATTCAGGTGGGAACCACCAGGGCCGAGGTTTGCGCCATAGAGGCTCAATGCGTCCGCCGACGCCAAGCACGCGCGGATCGGCGTAGGGCACCAGCAACTCTTCTAGCCAGCGCTCATCGGCGATCGCATCGTCGTCGAGAAATGCCACGACCGGTGCGGTTGCCAATCCGGCACCCGTGACGCGACCGCCGCACAGTCCACGCACGTTATTGTTGGGTGTGACGACGATACCCTCGATCTCGCGCCGGGCTCGCTTCAAGAGAGCCTTATTGTTGTCGACGACGAGAATGATCTCGCGGGCAGGGCTGGTCTGGTTGCGCACCGACGCGATAGCCGCGTTCAAATCGTCCCAGCGATCGAGTGTGTAGGCGCAGATGACAACCGACGCATCGATCATGGCTGCTGGTTCCTTTCGCGGGCCTGTTGAATTGCGGCTGTTACGACGATATCGCGCGGGGCGCGCGTTTGGGTGCTGGCGGACCCGACCGCACGCTTCAACTCGTCCCAGCGGTCGAGCGTGCGCGCGCAGATCACGACGGAGACTTCGGTCATGGGACTTCCCGGATGGTTTCTGAGGCCCGGCGGGTCTCGCGGGTCTGCGCCGCCTGGGCCGTCGCGGCTTTGAGAATGTTCCAAATCGCGCTTCCGTCGTTGCGGATATCGAACTGGTCGTGTTCGTCGACTGGATAACGTCCGCTGTCCTGCCGGGATACCAGCCGCCACACCATCCAGCCGGCGCAGTTGCGATCACGCGTCAGCGTGTCGAGCCACATGGCGTAAGCTGCAGCCACGTTCTGATTGGAGCGGGCATAGCCGAATTCCTCCAGAAGCACCGGCTTCTTGGCGCGGGCGGCCAGCTGGCAGAACTCGGGGATCATCTCGTTGAATTGCTGGACCGTCAGCTTGTTATAGAGCGGGTAGCCGTGCCAGGTCCCAAAATCGAGAGTCGGGATCGTCAAATCGGCTAGCTTCGGGTCGAGAATGTTGGCATGCCCTGAGCTGACAAGGTGATTGGAATCGAGGGACTTGACGTAAGCCGACATTTCGCCAGTCCAAGCCAACCGCAAAGCCTCAGGCTGCGCATTGCCTTCGTTCATCAACTCCCAGGCCATGATGGTCGGATCATCCCGGTAGGCGCGCCCGGTGAGCGGGTTGATTCGCTGCACGACGTGGCTGACCCAGGTCCTGTAGTCGCGCTTCGTGCGCGGATCCTGGAAGAAAAACTCCGACTTCTCTTTGCTGAGGTCGGTGTTGTACTGGCTCTGCACGCCTGGGGCGTCCCGGCTCCCATACCAGGCCCGCATCTGCTGGGCGCCGCCTGTGAAGGCCCAGAAATCCAGGACGGCGATGATCAGCCTCAGGCGACGCTTGCCGGCCTCGGCGATGAGGAAATCAACCTTCTGCATGCCGTTGGCGCCGTCATTGATCGCCATCTTGTTTTGGCTCGGGTCCCAGTAGAGCAGGTACGTGCCCTTGACCGCGAGATTGCTGGCTTCGCCTTCAAGCCGCCAATCCCAGATCGTAGGCTTGCTTCCGTCGAGCGATCCGATCACCGGCTGGAGGAAGGTGCGGACCACATTGGCGCCCATCGCCACCGCGTCGTCGAGAACGCGGGTAACCTCATCCGGCGACCCGTAGGTCAGATAGTGGTTGTTTACGCCGGTCACGAAGAACGGCCTGCCGTCCAAGGTGAAGTTCGTTCCGGAAGTCTTGATGAAGGACGTTGCCGACGGATCGTCCGCGGCGCTCGCGACTGCCGGAACGGATACGAACGCGAACACGAGCGCACACAACCACGCCCTGCGCAGTCCGTATTTCGCCCGTTGCCATTCGATAATCATCCCTCCACATGACCCTTGCCGGAGGCACAGCACAAGAACCCCGAAGGATTACCTCCTCTGACCTCGCACAGCCCGGCGTCGTTCGGGCATAGTGGTGCTTGGCCGCTTCCAGCCGCTCGAGTATGGACCCGTGCTGTCAGGCATCTCCCAATCAAGTGTTCGGCTCCCCACATGGCGAGTCCCCGCAACCGCAGTAGGTGGAAACCATCCTCGCGTGGCGGCTTTCCATCTGCCGCCTTTGGCTCGCCGGCCCACGGCGGAGTCCAATGTAGGCGGATCGCCTGAGGTGGTCTTGTCAAAGCTGTGAGCTGGCGTCCTTTTGAAAATCCGCCGTGAGAACAACAATGCGCATATGCCTGAGTCTCGATCCGTCCCGGCTACTGCGGTGGCACCTCTGGCTGGCAGAAGCGCTCGCTGAGGTGCCCGGCAACGAAGTCTCTTGCGCTTTGGCGGCCGGTGGCCGCCCGCTGCCGTTAATCTGCCGTCTGCTGCTCGAACTCGAACGACTGGTCTATGGCTTTCGTGGGAACGGCGCCATCGACCCCGTCGAGGCGGCGCTGCGGTGCCTGCCGCCGCCTCAGGCCGACCAAGTGGATGTGGTGATCGATCTGGGCGGGGCGGAATCGCTGCCGGCGGCGCGGCGCGTGCTCACCCCGGTCTTCAACGGCGCACCCGGCGAGATCGGAATCGTGGCAGCCTGGTTGAATCATCAGGATCTACTCGTCGACCTGCATGACACGGCGCGCCCGTTGCGGCCGTGGACGGCGCGTCCGGCCAGTAGAGATCGTGAAGTGTTGGCAGCGAGGCTCGACAGCGCCCTTTCCTGCGCTGTGCCGCTGATCCTCAAAGCCCTGTTCGAGGAAACCGGTTCAGCTGCGTCCGGTACCCCCGGTCCACGGATGGCAGTGCCTTCGTTTGGCGCGCTTTCGGCGCTTGCAAGAGCGACCGGCACGGTTGCATCGAAGGCGATCAGGCTTTTGGACGTCCTGGCGAGGGGCGGCAGGATGTGGGGGATTGGCTGGCGCTTCGATGAATCGGCGAGCCTGCTCGACAAAGGCGAAGCAGCCTTCCGTGTGCTCACCGGAAATGCCGACAGCTACCTTGCCGACCCATTCCCGTTCCGGCACCAGGGGCAGGATTTCATTTTTGTCGAACAGTACCTCTACTCGAAGAACCGGGGGTGCATTGCGGTCGTGACAGTGAACCGGGACGGGACAGCCGGCGCATCCCGGATCGTCGTGGAGGAACCGCATCACCTCTCGTACCCGTTCGTGTTCGAGCAGGATGGGCAGATCTGGATGATCCCCGAATCGGGGGCGGCCAGAAATGTCAGCCTCTACCGGGCAGTGGAATTCCCTTACCGGTGGACGCGGGAGGCCTGCCTCATGGAAGGCATTGAGGGCTACGATACCACGCCGCTCTGGCATGCGGGCGGCTTTTGGTTTTTCGTCAGCCCAAGGTTGTGGAGGTCCACGTCCTGGGATGTCCTCAGCCTCTACCGTGCCGAGAGCCTGACAGGATCTTGGACGCCCCATGCGGCCAACCCCGTCCTGATCGATGCCAGGCTCAGCCGCCCCGCAGGCGCCGTCATCCGACACGGCGGACGCACGCTACGCCCGGTCCAAGACTGCGCGCGCGGCTACGGCGGCGCGGTGACGTTCTGCCAGATCGATGCGCTCGGGGCGTCGGAGTTTGCCCAGACTCCGGTCGGTCGCATTTGGTCCGGAGCGTTGGGGTGTCACACCTACAACCGCCGGTCTGGCTTGGAGGTGATCGACCTGTTCGGGCATATCCGGGGTTTGCGAAAGGTCACGACCTCCTATCGTTTGCTGGTACCCGACGCGCCGGTTCGGGACCGCGTGGGGTCTCGGGACCGCGTGGGCAGTCCCTCTCTTGGCCGGTCTCGTCCGGGTCAGCCACCCGAACCCAGGTGGTCGAGCGCAAGGTACCCCGCCTGCGAAGGGCCGTGGCGCGCCCGACCTTTCTCGGGCACAGAATAAGTTCGGAAATCACGGCCGAGTGAAGGAGCGAGCCCCACCTGCGCATCGCAGCTTCTGGCCAGTGGCAATGTCAGCGTTGCGATAGACGTTCATTTCTTCGCGCCGACGACCTTCGCTGCCTTCCGCACGGTTCGCTCAGTAGAAATTGTCGCTTGTGAGCTAGTGCCAGCCGCAGGTCGATGGATTGTCCCCGCTGGCGTTGAAGGTGGCCCCAGAGGTCTAATCGGGTTTGGCAACGCTGCCAGCACAGCTGCTCAAGATGATCGGTGGCGCTGCCGTGCTATCCGCGCAGGTGGTATGGACTGGAAATAACCTGAAGGGATACCCCAAAAGGGCTAATCATCTATTGTCTTTTCCTAACCATCTATCGTCCTTCCATTTAGGCTCTGAATCAGTAATCGTCGTATAACAACCTAAGATTATGGGGGGGCAAGAGTACCGATCTTCTTTCATTTCATCTCCTTTGATTATATGGCCGGGAGTCCGCATATGGTTGGATCAAGCACATCCGTGGATGTGGCGGTCATTGGAGCTGGTCACTGCGGCTTGTCGCTGGCCGCGCATTTGCGCGCACGCGATGTGGAGCACCGGATTTTCGGGGAGCTCATGGGGTCATGGAAGCACAATATGCCCCCCGGATGGGTCCCATCGTGGTACGACCCCGAAGCGCTGCCATGAACGCCGGGCTCTCCAGCATTCTCGCCCCCGTCGGTGCCACATCGCCGCCTGACCTGATTAATTTCGCGCTGCGGCGATCGCTGACTCTGCCCCGAGTCAGCTTCGTGGTCCCGACGCTCAATGAAGCCGAGAACCTCCCTTGGCTTCTGCCGCGCATCCCCAATTGGGCGCATGAGATCATTATTGTGGATGGTCATTCGACTGACGATACGGTCGCGGTCGCGCGTCGCTTGCGCGAGGACGTGAAGGTTGTCATGGAGCCCCGTCGGGGCAAGGGCGCTGCACTGCAAGCGGGATTCCTGGCCGCCACAGGCGACATCATCGTCATGCTGGACGCCGATGGCTCCATGGTCCCGGAGGAGGCGATCGTTTTTGTCAGTGCGCTGATGGCCGGCGCGGATCTCGTTAAGGGTTCACGCTTTATCCAGGGCGCCGGCACCGGTGACATGTCGCTCTTCCGGATGTTGGGCAACAGGGGGCTGACCCTGTTCGTGCGGCTGCTCTATGGCGGTTGGTACTCCGATCTATGCTACGGATACATAGCCTTCTGGAGCAAGCACGTCGCCACGCTGAACTGCGATTGCGACGGGTTCGAGATCGAGACCCTCATCAACGTGCGAGCCTTGAAGAACCACCTCAATATCGTCGAGGTGGCAAGTTTCGAGGCTCCGCGCATCAGCGGTGTGAGCCATCTGCGCGCCCTCCCGGACGGCTGGCGCGTCCTCAAAACCATCCTGCGCGAGAGGGTGCACCCACAGCACAGGCGGAGCGCGACAGCCTGTGATGGCGGTGGACAAACCCGATGCGAATCCTGATGGTTGCCGCCCGCTGCTATCCTCTCATAGGCGGCATCGAAACTCACATCCAGGAAGTCGGTGCCCGCTTGGTGGCGCGTGGCCACTCGGTCGGCGTGCTCACCACCGATCCCTCGGGGGAGTTGCAGGTTGAGGAGGAGATGCGCGGCATGCGCGTGCGGCGCGTGCCGGCCTGGCCGAGGGAGCTCGACCTCTATGTTGCGCCCGGCATTTATACCGCGATCCGGCGCGGGGCTTGGGATCTGATCCATTTCCAAGGTTACAACACCTTCGTGGCGCCGATCGGGCTGCTCGCGGCCGTCCGAGGGGACCTGCCGTTCATCCTGACCTTCCACAGCGGCGGGCATTCCTCCCGGCTGCGCAACGCCGTGCGCGGCACACAGCACGCGCTGCTCCGGCCGCTGGTGGCCCGGGCCGCACGGCTGATAGGCGTCTCCGAATTCGAAGCCGACTTCTTCAGCGTGAGGATGGGCGTGCCGCGGGAACGGTTTGTCGTTATCCCGAACGGCGCCGCGATGCCAGCCGTGAGCCCCGGCATCAAGGTCGATCCACACCTGATCGTCTCGGGCGGCAGGCTGGAGCGCTATAAGGGCCATCACCGGGTGATTGGGGCCTTGCCCGAACTGATCCACAGGGTACCGGACGTGCGACTGCAAATCGTCGGAACAGGTCCGTATGAGGGAGAATTGCGGCGCCTCGTCGCGACGCTCGGCCTCGAGAAGCGGGTCACTATCGAAGCTATCCCCGGATCCGAGCGGCAGAAAATGGCAGACCTTCTGGCGAGCGCCGCGCTGTTCGTGCTGTTCAGCGACTACGAAGCCCATCCGGTTGCCGTCATGGAAGCCCTGTCGCTGCGCCGTCCGGTCCTTGTCAGCGACACGTCCGGGCTGCGGGAGCTGGCCGCCAATGGCCTGTGCAGGGCGATTCCGCGCAACGCTGGTCCGAAAGAGCTGGCCGCCGCCATGGCCGAGGAGCTGGAGGCCCATCGGGAGGTCCCGGATTTGGCGCTACCGGACTGGGATGCCTGCGCTCAAGCGCTGAGCGACGTTTATTGTGATGTCCTGAGCAGCCGATCCGTGGTCCGCTTGCCCCCCGGCGGCGTGATGTCGTGGCCTCCTGCGACGGGCGTATGAGGCTGATAATGCCGGCTCATTTCACCACGGGAACAAGGATCAACCCGCTCCGGGCCGGGATACGATTCGTCTCGACCGTTATCGGTCCCGACCTTGGCGGCGGCAGCGCCGATGCGCCGCCGCGACGGGCCAACTGCGGATGGATCGCGGTTCTATGCCTGACGATCGCCGCGGCGCTCGTCCTGGTCGTGGCCGGGCACGCCGCCGGACGCCGGGGCTATGACGTGGCGCCGCTATTCTTCTGGTCCGGTGTCGTCCTCCTGGTCGTCCCGACCAGCCTTCGCATAGCTTGGCCGATGGTGGCCCGGGGTGAGCGCTTCTTCCTCCTGTTTCTGCTCGCCGAAGCCCTGTTCTACTACAAGGCGGTCTATTCCCCGACGAGCTTCATCGGTCACGACGAGTTCTTGCACTGGATCGCAGCCGACGATCTTATGACGGCCCGCCGGCTATTTCTGTCCAACCCGCTTCTCCCGATCGGGCCAACGTATCCCGCCCTGGAAATCCTGACGACGGCGATCGTCAATCTGACGGGCTTGCCATTGTTTGCGGCGGGGACTCTATTGTTGGCCGTCCTCAGGGGCACGTTCATAGGTGCCCTGTTTCTGTTCTTCGAAAGCATCACCGGATCGCCACGCATCTCGGCCATCGCCTGTCTGGCCTATATGGGCTGCTCAACCTTCGTCCTGTTCGAGTCGATGTTCTCCTATGAGAGCCTCGGCATCGTGCTGTGCGTGCTGATCTTCGCCGTCGAGGCAGCATCCAAGGACCTCGTCGGGCGAGAGCGGCTGAAGGTGCTTGGGCTGATCGCCCTGCTGTTGATGAGCCTTTCGGTCACGCATCACCTCTCGGCTTTTTACGCCGCCATCTACCTCGGAGCGGTGGCATGCCTCGAGGCTTTGCGCCGGGACGCCTCCATGCGGAGCGAAGCGAGGATCGCAGTGGGCTTCACGGGGATGCTGGCCATCGCCCTGCCACTCCTGTGGATGGAGGCGCGGGGCAACCATCTCGCAGGTTATCTCGGACCCGTCGTCGAAACCGGCTTCAAGACATTGCTCGGAAAGATCACGGGCGCCTTAAACTCGGACCAGCTCGGCGCGCCACCCCAGCCCCTCGCCATGCGGCTGACCACGCTGCTCGCAATCCTGCTGTTGGCACTTGGGCTGGCGACAGGATTCTTTCGGTCGCTGGCCACGGCGGCGCGGAGCGACGCGCGGGCGGGTTGGCTTCCGATTCAGGATGTTCTCGGGAGGCGCTGGCGCGACAGCCGCGTCGTTTTTCTCAGCCTGCTGGCGTTCGGCTTCCCGATCTCGGTGGCTTTCCGGCTGACCATCGGCGGATGGGAAATCGGCAACCGCATGGGAACGTTCGTGTTCATCGCCGTCGGGCTGGTCGTGGCGGTGAGCGTCGTCCACTTCTGGGAGGGCCGCACGCTACGCGGGTGGCGCCGCATCGCACCGGCCGTTGCTCTGGCGGTCATCGTTCTGGGCGGCGTCACGAGCGCTACGCTCGAGCCGTTACGTGGACGCTACAGGGTGGCGGCCGACCAGCAATCGATCGAATCCATGGGGATCGAAACGGCGCTGTGGACCAAAGCATGGCTCGGGGCCGGCAACCGCTTCACATCCGACCGCATAAATCGCCTGCTGCTCGCAAGCTACGGGCGGCAGGACGTGAGAGTAGAGATAGTCGAAGGCCTGCCTCCCTCGCGGGTGTTCGAGAACGAGACATTGGGGCCTGACGAGTTTTGGGCCTTGGTGAGAAGCGATATCGATTTCCTGCTGGTGGACCTGCGCCTGTCCACGGCCCCGCCGGTGCTCGGCTTCTACTTCGAGCCGTGGCAACGGCAGGGAACGCCGCTCTCGGGCGCAGCGCTGCTTAAGTTCAATGACATCAAGGGCGTCACCCGCATCTACGACAACGGCTGGATCGTCATCTATGACGTGAGGGGATTACATGAGAATTTGTAGCAAGCTGGACCTTCTGGCCGCGTGCCTGTGGGCAGGGGCCGCGGTGGCGGCTGTTGCGGTCAGCGACAGCTTGCTCATCCGTACTGCCCTGGGCGCGCCTATGGTGTTCCTCGTCTCGGGCCACACGGTGCTGCGGGCTATAGGCGTGAGGACCGGCTCCGCATTGCAACACTTCGTCTACGCGGTAGGGGCAAGCCTCGCCACCGGTATCGCCGGGGGCTTTGCCCTGAACGCCGCAGGCTACCTTACGCCGCTCGGCTGGGCGCTGTGGTTCTGGGCCGTGACAGCCGCCGCAGCACTGGTGGCCGCGGGCCGCCGCGACACTCCCGATCTGCCTGCATGGCCGGCTCCGGCGCGGGTCCGGCTCTGGCAGGGGGCCGCGCTCGTGCTAGCGGTGCTTGTGGCGACGGGAGCTTATGCGCTGGCCGTCCGGGACGAAACGGCCTACCGGGAATTCAAATACACCGAATTCTGGATAGTGCCGTCGACCGATGGCGGGCCCGGCCGACTCACCGTCGGCGTCAGGAGCGCCGAGACCCAAGCTCAGCGATTCGACCTGGAAATCACCCTCGACCTGCAACCGTTCGCCGTCTTCCGATCACTCACCATCGCGCCGGGCGAGACCTGGGCTCAGGAAATCCCGGTGCCCGTTTTAGCCACCCCGCAGAAGGCGGAGGCCCGGCTCTATCGGCCGGAAGACGACCGACTCTACCGCAGTGTTTCGACGCTGGTGCCCCGCATCTGAACGAGGCTCGACTATGCGAATCCTGCTGCTGTCGCAGTTCTATCCTCCGGTGATCGGGGGAGAGGAGCGGCACGTCCGCAACCTCGGGGCGGCGTTGGCGCAGAGGGGCCATCATGTCAGCGTCGGAACCATCATGCATCCCGGATCGCCCGAAACCGAGCTGGACGGCGCGGTCCGCGTGCATCGCCTGCGCGGCACGCTCCAGCGTCTGTCAGGTCTCCACACCGATCCCGAGCGCCGCCATGCACCGCCCTTCCCGGATCCCGAACTGGTGCTGGCCCTGAATCGGCTGGTCGCCCAGGAGAGGCCGGACATCGTCCACGCCCATAATTGGATCTATGCGTCCTTCCTGCCGCTCAAAATTCTGGGTGGGGCACGCCTCGTGGTTACGCTCCACGATTACGGCCTTGTCTGCGCCAAGAAGAACTTCATGCACTTGGGCACCCGTCTCTGCAGTGGCCCAGCGCCGGCCAAGTGCCTGCCCTGCGCCACAGGGCATTACGGGGCCGTGAAGGCAGCCGCGACCACGTTGGGCAACTGGGCGTCGAGCTTCGCCGCTCGGCGCGTGGTGGACCGCTTCATCGCGGTGAGCCGCGCGGTGGCGCGTCACACCGGACTCACCCAGGGCCGCGTCCCCTACGAGGTCATCCCCAACTTCGTCCCCGACGATGTCGGGTTGCTTGGCCCTGAAGATCCCTGCCTGCGGGAGCTACCCGGGGATGGATTCATCCTGTTCGTCGGCGACATGATGCGCCTCAAGGGCATTGACGTTCTCCTGCAAGCCTATGCCGGCCTGGAGCGCGCGCCTCCGCTGGTCCTGATTGGGCGCCGGGTTGCCGACACGCCAGCCGAGTTTCCAGCGAACGTCCGCGTCTTCAGTACGTGGCCGCATTCCGCCGTCATGCATGCATGGCGGCGCTCACTGTTCGGCGTGCTGCCGTCGGTCGGGCCCGAAGCCTGCGCGACGGTCATCATGGAAGCGATGGCGTCTGGCAAGGCAGTCGTCGCAACCGACGTCGGCGGCATGCCGGATCTCGTCGATCATGGCGGAACAGGGCTTCTCGTGCCGCCCGGTAACGCGCACGCCCTCGGCCACGCGATGCAGACACTCCTGGAGGACCGCGCCTTGCTGGTCGGCCTGGAGGCGACAAGCATCGCCAGGGTTGGGCGTCTCAAGGCCGGAGTTGTCGTGACCCGGATCGAGCAGGTCTACCGGGACGTCCTGCTCCCAGCCGCCAGTAGATCCGCGGTGCCGGCGCACCAAGGTTCGGGAGAGCGATCATGCCGGTAGGCCTCGCCGGGACGGCCATTATTCGTCTACGCCGGGCACTGCGAAAGAGCGCCACGCTCGTCATGAATTTCGGCGCTCTGGCGATCGGAACGGTGGCAACGGCCGGTCTTGGGTTTGTCTATTGGTGGCTCGCCGCCCGGCTGTTTCCGCCGGAGGTGATCGGCAAGGCCTCCGCCCTCCTGTCCGTGATGGGCCTCGTCGGTCTGCTGGGGGAGGCCGGGCTTGGGACCTTGCTGATGGGCGAGATCGTCCGGCATCCCGGCAAGGAGCGCGGCCTCGTGGCCGCAGCAGCGTCCGTCGGGGTGGCGCTGACGGTCGGGCTGGCCGTGTTGTTTGTCTTCGAGGAGGCGCACCTCAATAGCTCGACCGGGCTGATCGGAGGCTGGTTCGTGGGCGCTGCGTTCGTCCTCGGCTGCGGCCTGACTGGTCTCAGCATGGTGGGCGATCAGGCGCTCGTCGGCCACTTGCGGAGCAGCGGCAAGATGATTCGGCAGGTGCTGTTCTCCGTGGTCAAGCTGATGCTGATCGCCGCCCTCGCGGCTGCCGGCTACGCCTCCAATTCCGCTATTCTTCTGTCGTGGGTGGCCGCGCTGCCGGCGTCTTGGATCGGCTTTGATCTCCTGACCCGGGGCGGTGCGCGTTGCCTCGTTGGGCGCCCCGATTTCCGGCTGCTCCATACGCTTCGGCGCATGGTATTCGGTCACTACGCGCTCGATGTGGCCGCACAGGCCCCGGGCATCATCATGCCCTACCTTGTGCTGGTCCTCCTGTCGCCGACCACCAATGCCGCCTTCGTGCCGTTGTGGATGCTGGTCTCCATGGCCTCATTGATTCCCGCAGCCATGGCCACGGTGCTGTTCCCCGTGGTCAGAGCAAGCCCGAAACAATCCAGGCACGATATCCTTTTGTCGCTGACGGCGTCATTGCTCTTCTCACTGGTCTGCGCTGCCTTCATCTTCACCTTTTCTCAGGAGATCCTTGCGGCCTTCAATCCGGCCTATCCGGAGATCGCCGGTTCGAGCCTGCGCTTCCTCGGCTTCAGCCTGTTGGGATCAACGCTCAAATTTCATGCCTGCACGCTCGCGCGGCTGGGCGACAGGATGCGCAAGGCATCTCGCTGGTTCGCGGTGGGCGGATTGCTGGAGCTGTGCCTCGTGGTCGCGGGGGCAAAGCTTTATGGACTTCAAGGCCTTGTCCTGGGCTGGACGCTCGCCGTCAGCATCGAGGGTGCATGTGCGGCCCTGATTTTGGCCTTCGCGATGAAACTGGATTCTGCCGCCGGCCCCGCGCACGAACGACCGACCGCGTCGCCGCTCCAGACTTGAGGAGAGACCGATCATGGCGCTGGGTTTGGGATTTCAAGCAGAACATTCTCTAGCAGCAGGACTGGCAAATCCTTTGTTACATAGGCACACCCCAACGACGAGGGCGAATATTGCTCTGCAAATTTTCACCGATATGGAGGCGGTGGAAGCTCAGTGGAGAACATTAGAGCAGCATGCGGATTGTACCGTATTCCAATTGTTTGATTGGCAGATGGAATGGTATCGCCACATCGGCTCCAAAGAGAACCTGATTCCGGTGATCGTGCTGGGTCTCGACGATACCGGCGTGGCGGTTTTTATTCTGCCATTGGCGATCGAACGCCATGGTCTGATCCGCCGGCTGGTCTGGTTTGGATCGGAATTGTGCGATTATAACTCGCCCATTCTGGCGATAAATTTTAGCGATCACGTGAAACCTGGGCAATTCGGCCGCCTGTGGAAAGACATAATTCGGGCGATTCAAGACAATCATCGACTTCGTTTCGACGCTGTTGAATTTTACAATATGCCCAGTGTTGTCGGGTCTCAACCTAATCCCTTTCTCGACTTGCCAGTCTTGCTGGCTAATTGCGCCGGACATGTCGCAACCCTCCCGGAAGGGAACTGGGATCGGTTTTATGCGTCAAAGTTTTCGAATTCGACGCTGCATACCCACCGGCGCAAGGCCAAAAACCTGGCCAAGCAAGGTGGCGGGGCGATTCGCTTTGTAGACGTGCAAGATCAGGCCGAGATCGAGTGTACCATTGCAAAGCTGATCGAACAGAAACGGAGCAGCTATGCCCGAATGGGTGTTCATGATATGTTCGAACGTCCGGGTTTTCGCGAATTTTATTTGGCGATTGTCGCCAATCCTAGGTTGTGCGAGGTCGTCCATGTCACGCGGCTGGACGTGGATGGGATTCCGGTGGCGACGGGTCTGGGGCTCCGGTTCAACTCCAGTTATTCACTGGTGATGTCGAGTTATCAGGAAGAGTTCGCCAAATACAGTCCCGGGCGTCAGCATATTCAGGAGATGATGCAATATGCAATTGGCCAGAAGATGCAGAAATTCGATTTTACGATCGGCGACGAGCCGTATAAGCTTGCATGGTCTGATATCAATTTGCTTTTGTTTTTTCATTTTGATAGCAGAACTTTGCGCGGTCGTATTGTCGTTGCGGTACGAATGGCGGTACATTATGTAGATACATGGTATAATCAAACGCCGTTATTAAAGCCACCGCTGCGGCAGTTTCTTCGTAAGACAAGACGATCCTTGTATCGCATGTTTCTCTGACCGGCTGATCACGAGTTTTTGATCTCGACGCGGGATGCAATCATCGAGCTTCGCGAAATAGTATAGTATAATGCGATTACTTTGCGGGAAGCGATGATGTAGGAGCGGGAATTGAATAATATTGATGTAGGGGTCCTCGGTGGGGGTACCGCCGGCTCGTTAGCCGCTGCGACGCTTGGCCGGATGGGGATTTCGACCATCCTTGTTGATATCCACCAAGTCTATCCGGTGGAGTTTCGCTGCGAAAAACTCGATGACGATCAAGTCGACTTGCTCAAAAAAACCGGGCTGGCGGATGCCGTATTGTCGGCTGCGACACCGATGACTGAGATATGGGTGGCCCGTCACGGTTATGTCATCGGCAAAAAGCATGGGAAAAACGGCGAGCCCTGCGAATATGGGGTGGCTTATCAGGATTTGGTAAATGTTATTCGCCGCCAGATTCCAGATAGTGTCCAATTCATCTGCGCCAAAGTTACCAAAATAACGACAAGTTCCGACCGGCAGGAAATTACCCTGTCAAATGGTGACACATGGTCGACCCGATTGATTGTGGTGGCGACCGGCTTAAACAATGTCGTCCGGGGTGCGATAACGCGATCCGAGATCAGCAAATGCCACTCGATCAGTGTTGGTTTTGATCTCACCTCTAAAGCTGGTTTCAAATTTCAAGCTTTAACGTATTTTGCGGAAAAGCCAGGGCCTATGGGTTATGTGAGCATGTTTCCGATTGGTTCAAGAATGCGCGCCAATGTGTTCGTCTACCATGGTGATATACGCCATCCGTGGTGTCAGGAAGTGCGCACATCGCCGTTATCTGCATTGTATGCGGCAATGCCCCGATTGAAGCGTCTCCTCGGTGATGCTGTCGTGTCAAGCGATATTCAGATTCGACCAGTTGATCTTTACGCCGCGCAGAATCACGAACAGCAACCCGGTCTGGTATTGGCCGGTGACAGTTTTGCTACCAGCGATCCGGCGGCGGGTACCGGTCTCAATAAAGTGCTAACCGATGTTGATCGGTTATGCCATCATATTCCGACATGGCTAGCCACGCCCGGAATGGGCGTTGAGAAAATTCAGACATACTACTGTGATCCCGTCAAAGTTGCCTGTGATGAATGGTCGCTTGCCGAAGCATCTTA
This sequence comes from Mesorhizobium sp. WSM4813, assembly GCF_055811555.1. Taxonomy (NCBI): domain Bacteria; kingdom Pseudomonadati; phylum Pseudomonadota; class Alphaproteobacteria; order Hyphomicrobiales; family Phyllobacteriaceae; genus Mesorhizobium; species Mesorhizobium sp. WSM4813. The sequence continues at coordinate 32,607 of NZ_JBVVQU010000052.1, read as the reverse complement.
CAACCGATCACTGGCGTCCGATACAACGCTTTTATGGCGTATTCGTCGGATGGGCAGGATTGGTCTCGACATGATGGGAATCTCGATCCCACAACTTCGCTTGGCGGCAAGCGCAGTTCGTTGGGGAGCAGGCTGAACTTGGCGGTATCGACAGCGTTGTTGGCGCCTGCGCGGGGCCGAAGCCGCTTCGTCGAAGGCCCTCAGGCTGGCGCTGGTCAGGGCTTTCGACGTAGTGACCGCATTAACTGGCACGCATCACTGGCAGAAGCCATTCTGGCAGGAGACAAGCAGCCACATCAATTCGGACCGATCCTCTCCTCCCTCACCACGCGGGCAGGGTCGACATCGCTTGGGTGGCACGCGGCATGCAAGCTCTCGCAGGTCGGCGACAAGGTTGGGACCGGCGAACCGGCCGGCTCTCTTGGCTCGCTTTCGCCCACGATGATGTTGACGAGGTCGCCTGGCCGCAACAGGGTCATCCCGACGGACTCAATGCTGACCGGCCCGGCTGCCGATTGCCGCACGATTTGATAAGTTGCGCTGTTTGCGTCCTTCGCAAACTGGGCGCGGGTCACCGGCAACGTGTACAGGACGCCTTCGCTGGCGTTCAACTCGCGCACATTGGCCGCGATCTGGCTCTCCGTGGTCTCGATCTCGACCTCCAGATCGTTCCTGAGGTCGGCCCGGGTCCGCAACACCTCAAACTCCAACGACGCGAGGCGCTGCTTGGCGCTCGCGTATTGGTTGAGGGCGTCCTGCCGACGCTGTTCCGCGTCGGACAACTCACTCTGGATCTGAGCCATCACCGTCATGCTGAGAACTTTGCGGTCCACGAGCGTGCGCATGCTGTTGACACGTTCCTGGCGCAGCTTGACCAGTTCGTCGAGCGACTCCATGCGCCCATAAGCGACAACATCCTGCCTGGACGCCTCCAGCGCCTGCATGGTCGCGCGCTCGCGATCCTTGCGGGCCGTGGCGATGGCCTTGCGCCGGTCGCTCTGCTCTTTGACGAGGTTGGCAGCTTCGGTCGCGCCGGCCAGCTCCAGCAACTGACGCGGGATAGTGGGTGCCGTACCGTCGCGCTCGGCCTTCAGCACCGCCGCGCGCGCGAGCAACTTCAACATGGAATCGATCGCCCCGCTCCGCTTCTGGGTCTCACGCACGGTTTCGATCTTCTGCCACGGCTCGCTCTCGGCCCGGTCGAGTCCGCCGGCCAGCGCGATCGCGTGCAGGATCGTCATGCCGGCCGCGTACTTGAACGAGCCAGGACTCTTGACCGGCCCCAGCACGTAAATGGGCGGGCGCTCCAGCGCCAGGATGTTGACCACTCCCTCGCGGCCCAGCAGTTGATTGAAGGTTTCCACCAGTTCAGCCTGTACCTGTTGCGTCGACCGGTTGGCGACCGGAATGAAGCCAAGCAAAGGCACGGAAATCGTGCCGTTCTCTTGGACAATATATTCGCCGCTCAGTTCCGGACGCTGCTGGATGCCGTGCAAGGCCGAGGAAGCGCGCCCCCACTTATCTTCCTCGACGTCGACGCGCTCGTAGAACACGATCTTGAGGCGATCGCCGACGCCAAACAGCGCTCCGGTCGCCACCTCTGAAGCCTTGCTGAGGTTTTTGGGGCGCTCGGCGCTGGTGGGGAGGGCAGGGACGACGCCCCGCTCGACCAACGCCGCGGTCGATGCATCCGGTCCCGTTCTGAGGCGCTCGGCACTAGTTTTGGGGGGCTCGGCACTAGTGGGGACCGCAGGGACTGCGCTCCGTTCGACCGACGCCACGACCGATGCATCTGGTCCCGACGCGATCGCGGGGGAGGGTTCGGCCATGGTTTGAACCGGCTGTTCTTGCCAGCTATCGACGGCAGCAGATACCTTCTGCATCACGGCTCCTGAGGCGTCCTCGACTGTCTGCGCCAGGGCTCCTGAGATATCCTCGAGCTTCTGGACCGCGGGTCCGGAGGCCTCCTCAATCTTCTGGACCAAGGCTACGGAAACATCCTCCACGGTTTGTGCCGCGGCTCCGGAGACATTCTCGACCTCCTGCATCACGGATCCGGAAGCTTCCTTGATCTGTGCCATGGCTCTGGAAAAAATCTCTGTTGCTCCTAAGTTTTTGGCCGCAGCCCCGCCCAGGGCGGCGACCCCGGAAAGCCCGAAGACTAGCAGGACGGCCTTCAATCCCCTGCGGTTGGCCGTCTGTGATGAGGGAGCGACGGGCTCGGAATTGAATTCTGTATGCGCGGCCATAGCGTGTGGCTTTCTCGTTCAATGGCGGCCATCCCGTCCCGATCTGGTCGAGCACGGGTCGACGAGCAAGGCTCTGCCGTATCGTGACCCTTCACCGCGGGTGGCACAACTATCCCTTTGTGGGCACTCCTTTCGGATAAAGCACAATCTGAAGGGAACTCGACCAACGAGATTGCTGCGCTCCAGGAGAGCTTCCTCGATGTAAACGCGACTGTTGCTCAGGATCAGCGTGCCCGCGTCAATGTCGGCTTCACCTCGGCCCTGCGCCGACATTCCCGAATAGGCGGCTGCCGCGGCGCGGCTCGCCTGGGCCCGCCGCTCTCCGCTTAATCTGCAACACTGCCCCGCCAGATCGGGGCTCCACCACGCCACCGGAGACCAAACCCTGGCGATTCTCAAGGCCGCGCAGTCCTTTGCCACGATGGCCGCCTCCCTGAGCTGCTGCAACCAAGAGCTCGTACCCTCGACCATAAGCCCAGGTTGAAGAATTCGGATACGCCTCGATGATGCTGCCCTACGCCTAACGAGGGTATTTGGGGGTAAGTGTTTCCGAGTGTAAAGTTGAGAAAGAAAAAGAAGCTGTGCGGTTGGCGCGTGGGCCCCCTTATCGACGCGTCTATCCCAATCGCGCCGTGCGAGTATGAGATGATGGCAAGACAATCCTTCACAACCGTGCTTGTCGAGCCGAGCGAGTTATTTCGAGAAGGGCTTAGTCGAATCCTGAATGCGGCAAATTTTCGTGTTCTTTTCTCTGCGGCATGTGTTCACGATCTTCTGCAGAAGCCGCTACCCCAGCACCGGGCCATCTTGCTCATCATAGACGTCGGCGATACTGATGCGGATGCTGAATTCGCACAGATTGCAAACTTTAAGGCGATTTACCCAGCCAGCCATGTCGTTGCGCTGGCCGATCACTGTCGGACGACCAATATAGTCTCAGCCTTTCGTGCGGGGGCTGACGGGTATCTGACAAAGGTCGCTGCTTACGACACCTTCTTCAAAGCTCTTGAATTGGTTATGCTAGGCCAAATGGTGTTGCCTGCAGAAACGTCGGTGGTTGTTCAAGATATCAGGCAAGGTATTAGAAATGATGCTGTAACGGATGAGTTAACAAACGTGGAGGCTAAAATAGAGAGCGAAAGTGAAGCATCAATAATTTTGTCAAATCGGGAGAAATGTATTCTGCGCCGCTTGATCGGGGGGGAATCGAACAAAGCCATCGCGCGCGAGATTGATATCGCCGAGGCTACTGTGAAGGTGCACGTCAAAGCCATCCTTCGAAAGATTCGGGTCCGCAACCGAACACAGGCTGCAGTTTGGGCGATGAACCATGGTATGCTTACTCCAGCGTCTGGTAAAGGCGCGCCGGGGAACAATATGATGGCACCTCACGCATGTGACCATTCGCATGATCTACCTGAAGCAAAAAACGGATACCCCCTTCTCGATGATGATCATCCGATATGACCTGCGATAGATCTTCGTTCGGGCTGGCGCATTCAGTGCCAGAGCCTCTTTGCCGATCAAGAACGCCTAGGGCTCATCCTTCCCGGCGATGGGCAACGGAACGCGGTGGAGACGTACGCATCCGGCGGACGGCGCCAGTTGGCCAAGGCGGAGAATCAAGGGGGTGGAAACGCGACCAACTGGTGGCGGTCCTTACTCAAATCGACGAGAAAGCTTACTCCACGACAGGCAAATGGTTCCTCGAACGGGGTTCGGGCTACTTAGCGGGCAGCACAAGAACTTCGATACGATCGAGCAGGCCATAGGATGGGTGGGAAGACAAACCTTCCCCGAGCCTGCTTAGATAGCAGAACAAGCCACCGCTAATCGAATACTGCCTCAGGAGTCAGCCAAGGTGGTCAGTGTTATACTTAGATCCTTCCGCGAGAAGATCGTTAACCTTGCAGGCGACCTCCGTGCGGTTGGTCGCCTTTAGCTTCTTCATTATGTTCCGGATATGGACCTTCACCGTGCTTTCGCGCAAATTCAGTTCGTAGGCGATGATCTTGTTCGCCTTGCCGTGCCGGAGCGCCTGCGCAACCTCGGCCTGTCTGAGCGTGAACATGCCTGCCAATGGCTGCGTATCGCGGCCGCCCGAATCTATCAGGTGCCGCATAGAAAGGACGCTGCTCGCCGGCACGAACATGCCTCCCGCTGCCGCAAGGTTGATAGCCTCGACACAGACATCGATGCCAACAGAGGTCGGAATGTAGCCGCGCGCACCACATTCGAGAGCGGTCAGTATCTGGGCAAGGTCTTCTGTGTCGGCCAGGACGACCACAGGGACTGATTTGAACTCGGACGAAATATGCCTTATCTCGTCAGCGATGCCATTATCGGTGACCTTCCGACTGCCAAGATTGAAGAGTATGGCTGCAAGGGGAGGGGCAGAGCTCTTTCTGAATCGCCATTCCTCGACGGAACGTAAGGCGGTGACATCCATACCGAGTTCGCGGTCCACGAGAGCCGATGCGAGACACTCGCGATCCAGAGCCCTTCCGTCCAGGATGAGGAGGCATTCCCTGCCTGCCTGTCCGTGGACGCTTTCTGTTCCGCTGGCCGGAACTCCTGATTGATTGGTCGAAGGGTAATCATGCAGTCCTGCTGTGGAACCCATATCAATACCCACTCTTTCCCACCCCAACCACCTGGCGGGGCGGATACAGTTTCCTCGTTCTCTAGCATTGACGGCTTGATAGGCCTTGAAAAAGCTTGAGGGTCGATTACTCCATTCGAGCGGTTTTCAGCTCTCCGCCCCCTCAGCGAGACCAGCTTGGGTGATTGTAGGGTTTATTTATAAGCAGTCTCTAACATAGGTTGCTTTTTCTAAATTTTTAAGGAAAACCGCGCCAAGTCCTAGGCGGCGCATCGCCATAACGGTACCCCGCATCCGGTTGGGTGAAGGACGGACCGAGCGGAACTCAACGTCGTCCGTGTTGAGCAATATGCAAAAGCGCCCGAGTTCCAATCGCCGAATACATCGCGAAGATCGCGCCAGGGGGAACCCCTTCGCACAATCCATAGGACCGGCTCGACGAACATCCGATTATCCCGGCCCGTCGATCCCTTCTGATCAGGACGCCCGATGATCTGCGGCGACATCCGCGCCACTCAATATCAACCGATCCATTACGCCCAAGGCTGCCTCCAAAAGCAGGTGAAACATGCTTCGGTCAAAATGGGAATCCTAAGAGTCCACACCACCTAGAAGATGGCCGTTACCTGAGATACTCGCTATCAAATCCGGCTATTTCGATCAGCTTCTTGCGGTTGATCATCTGTACATGGCCCGCCTTGAAAGAGACGAGATCGGCCTTGCGGAGTTCCCTCAACGTTCGGTTGACGTGAACGGTGGTCATTCCGAGGATGTCGGCCAGGTCGTATTGTGTAAGGGGACATTCATATCTTCCATGGGCCAAGCCAACCATGGAGAGCCTCTCCTCCAACTCGAGCAGGAAATGGGCGGTGCGGCTCATCGCGTTCCGCCGCCCGGTATTCATGAGATGTTCGGCAAGGATGGCGTTCAGGCGAGCCAGGGAGCAAGCGATCTTCTTCCCGAGGTGGCCTTCCGACAGGATGGCCTCGACGAGTTCCTTACTGGAAATTTCATAAACACTTAGTTCGGTTATGGACGCCAGCGATGCTAAACGTGGTCCGTCAACAGAACGGAAACCGACAATGTCCCCGGTGAGGGGAGTGTCGATGATCTGCCGTTCTCCGTGCAGTAGCCCTTGATAAAGGATGGCCCAACCCGATTTTACGATGAATATCACCTGGTTGTCGTCATCTTGGCGGGCTATCACCGAATGGGGTTTGTAGGTTTTTGCGTTAACACCGAGAAAATCGTCGTTGTCCCAATCGTTCTTCGACAACGTTCTCCCTATAGGATGCGAGCGCATGGACTACCGTAGTGTCTGAGGAATGGCGAGTTTGCTTCTATTTCCGCACAACCTACAATAATTGCCCCGGGACGAATTCGACAGAACGACCTCCTACCGTAGGGGTAGGCTGGCCTACTGTCCTCGTCTGTTTGAATGAGGCAAATTGCGCTTGGGACGGGCAGGGCCAGGCTCCTTGTTGAAGAAGCCTGTGATGCTCTGTCCCCGCCGAACGACGCTTAGTGCGGGCGCGCGGGAACCTGATCGTGACCTCAACCTCACCGCGCGCGACCATCTCGCCCAGCGGGTTCGTTCTCCTGCCCATTTCAGTCATTCAACGAAACGCGCCTTGCGAAGAGAATGACGGCGCCGGGAATGCCCCTGGACATCGCGAAGGTCATGGCGAAAAGCGTCAGAGGACATGGATCAAACCTGCCATGACCCCGAAGGCCTCGCCGTCATGCTTGTGGTGATGGCTGTGGCGCAAAGCGCGCCACAGCATCCACACGCCAATGAGGCCGAGCAGCCCACGACTGATATCCTCCAGAAGCGGAGCGCGGCCGACGCTGCCCAAGGCGATGGAGACCAGCGGCAGCGAGAGAACCGCAATCAGTACGGCTATCATCACAGGTAAACGAGAGAGTGATCGATACCAGAAGGCCGCGCGAAACATTCGCATCCGAACCAGCAAGGTACGTCGCCAGGACGGCTTTGCTATGACCCGGCGTCAGCGCATGTGCAGCGCGAAGACGACGCCCATCGGCAGGAAGGCCATGAATGCCAGCCAGCCGCCCCCGGCCGAAAGCAGGTTAATTTGCTCGGCTAGCGCTAGATAAATCGGGCGCTGGAATTCGACAAGCGTCGGGAACATGGCGATCAAATCGGCTTCGCTTCACTGGCAGGTCAATTCGAGGCGGGTCGCGAAAATCTTGCCGAGATTGGTCCCAGTCGGATCACTGAAAAACGCATCTGTCAGCTTTGTCTGGTTCTGCGCGATCGCGGTTTCCGGATCGGGACGCACGACCAAGCGATCGCATCCCTCGGGCAGGCCGACGACCGCCATCTTGTCATCATCGGTAAATTCAATCGCCGTGTAGAAGGTCGGGTCATAGATGCCGACGCCGACTTTTCCCGAAAGGGGCCAATGTGTCTTTCGGCTGTGTCTCGAACAGGACGACCAGCTGGTCGTTCTCATACTTGGCCACAAGCTTCGGCGGCGGCGCCATTTCCATGTCCTTGCCGTTCAAGGTCACAAGCTGGAAATAATTATACTCGGCAAGCGACGCATGCAGTGAGAGCCACTTCATGAGCTCCTTAGCGTCAAGGGCGAGATCGGAATTCTTGTCGAACTCCATCAGCACCGTGCTGGAAAAGAGATCGTCGAAACGCCAAAGATGCCGAAGCGACTTGATGGTCCGGTCAGAGCCAACGGTCAGGTCCAGCCTCGCTTCGGCAAAGACATGCGGATGGGCGCTTGCCGGAGCCATTGATGCGAACAACAGAGCAGCGCCGGATATCGTGCCTGCCAGTCGCATCTTTGCTCGTCCTTCCTTCGTCCATTCCGGATCAGGCTAGACACCTGCCATTGCAAGCAGGCCGAAATGGGACGGCCGACCTTTGAGGAACGTCGATCAGCCGTCGGCTATCGAGCTTGCAATCAATATATTCGGAGTATCCGGGGAATTCGGCGACGTCAAATGCCCAAGCTGCTTGCGATTGCCGGCAATCAGTATGAAAACCTTGGAAATTTGTGGTCCTTTTCTGTCTTCCTCGATCTTTTCGGCATCCGTCCGTTCGAAGAAACGTTTTTCGAACGTCGCCCGGTCAGTATCGAGCAGCGTGATGTCTGCACGACGTTGCCGTTCAAGGTGGCCTTTGTTACCGCGATCGTGGTTTTGGCCGGCATATCGTTCCCAGTTGGCACCCATCCCTGAATGGCATCGACGCTATCTAGTGGAGCAATTGAAGCGGCAGCCTCACCGGACAACGGCGTCCATCCAAGTTTCCCATCGCGACGGTCCGTTCGAAGTCGGGTCCGTGCGCAAGACAAGTGCCGTGAAAAGCCTCCAACGCCAGATCGACGTTGTCGGCAAATACCGGCATGGATGTCAGGCATACAGTTGCAACTGCGACTAGGATCTTCGACATGTCAGTCACACCTCGGGGTGGCAAGCGAGGTAGCTGCTTCATCCGAAAATGGAACTTGAGGCACGCCGGTCAAGTGGACCGGCGTTCGCTTAGGAGATGTCATCGCGGAAACACCTGCCTGGTGAACCCACTATGCGATGCGCAACCGCGACTTAAAGAATGGTCGCCGGCTATGTCCGCTTCCAGAACGTGGCAAAAGCTGACCTCAACGGCCTAAACGCGGCGCAGTGGATCAGCCAATTCCGGCGCTCTAGCGAACGATCAGTTCGGCGCGCCCGCTTCGGAATTCGTGCTTCCAACACCGTCCGAATAATACGCCACGCGCCCCAGACGATTAATCTCTATGTCTCTGGAGGGCTCCTTCCTACCTGAAATCCCGCGTTTTCAATTTGAGCTGATCAATGTGGCCGCAGGATATCCCGAGCCGGAGACTATGCCGATCAAGCTGCCTAGCCACGGGACTTTCGATAAGAACGGCCGCGCTCGGTTGGCACAGTATTCTGCAGAGAAGATCCGCGCGAAGGTCGACTTCCTGTTCAGGACCGCTGGTCGGGATGACAAGCTTCTAGCTTCACCTGAGCGCATACAAATAGGCCGCGACGTCTCGAGCCTCCTGCTCGGAAATGCCGGTCGAAGGCATTGCCGTTTGCGGATTGATTTTCCTGGCGGCGCGAATCCAGCGGATCAGGTTCTCTGGATTATTCGATAACACCCCGCCGACATAGACCTTGGTCGCCAGGGTGGCGTCCAGGCGCGGGCCGACCAGTCCATGCGCGCCGGGGACGCCGGTGATTGTATGGCAACCGGCGCAACCATTGGCCATCATGATCGGTATGGCACGGGTACCAATGCCACCGGTTGCATTATTTGCTTCCCGTTCGATCCTATCGGTGCGTTCCAACCACCATGTCAGCGCCGCTAAAATTGCCAGTACGACAATGGCGCTCGTGCCGAAAACCAGCCTAGAAAGGTCGGAACGCAAGCGACGCCTCCCGGTTTTTCTGTCCGCTCGAGCGGATCCACAAGCCTGCCAGCAACAAGGCAGTTCCACCGTAGATCAGGCCGGCCGGAACCCACATGACCAGGCCGGCGAGTTGCTGGTCCTCAAGTGGACTGAGGCGCCACAATTGCGCGCCGGCGGCATTTTCGGGGTACCAAAGTCTCGGCGAGACCAGGAGCAGCACCCCGAGCAGACCGGTGTGCAGCGAGGTGAAGAAGAGGTGCATGACCGCGCTGCCATAGGCTTGTTCACGGCCGGGACGCGGCAGCAGCGCCCACCAGAACAAGACGCCGGTGCCGAAGAAGCTGGCATGCTGGGCATAGTGCAGGAAACCGCGTTCTAGTGCAGCCTCGAACAGCATTGGCACGTGCCACGCCCATATCGCAGCAGCATGCAGGATGGTGGCCGCGACGGGACGGCTGGTCGCGGCCCAGACGGCCTGAAGCATTTTCGCGTGCCCGGCTGCGCCTAGCGTTTGCCTTAGCGAGATCGGCAGTGCCCACATCATCGCAGCCACCGGACGAGAGGCGACCAGCAGAGGCGCTGCGACCGCCATGAGCAATTCGTGCTCGATCATGTGCGCGGTGAACACGCGCTCGCCCAACGGATGAAGCGGGCTGACGAGCGCTGACGCCAATACGGCCCAGCCGGAAGCGAACAGCAGGGCCTGTTGCGACCGCAACGGGCGGCCGCGACCGCTCCTACGCCAGAGTCGAATGGCGCCTGCCGCATACAGCAATGCGATCGTCGCCAACGGCAGCGTGATCGGCAGCGCCAGTGTCCACCCCGGGGCGCTGCCGCCATAGCAGATCGAGGTCGAGAAGAGCGCATCGAAGCTCATCGCACACACTCGTCGAGAATGAGCGAGGCGGCGCCCTGCATGATGATGACCAGTGCAAACAGCACTGCAGTCAGCATGCCCAGATTGGCAACAAAAGCTTCAGTGCCGCGCGTGCGCTCCGGTTTGAAGGAGGCGCCGCCCTGTTGCCGCGCCCGCCATGATAGCGCCCCGCCAACCAGAGACATTATCGCAAGCGCCAGTGCGATGAAGGGTATGACAGGAATCCGGTGGGCGCACTGCCATTCCACAACGGCGTAATTCAGTTGCGTCGACACGGCCCAGGCCAACGGCCCCGACAAGAGGCCGCCCCATGAGGTGCCTGGCCGAAGCGTGCGCATCTCAATCAAGCCTCGGCATCCAATAGATTAAGAGATAGATCGGAATCCAGGTCAGGACCACGAAGTCCCAGTAGAAGACGTTGTCACCCACGTCGGCGAAGCGCCGGCCACTGTTGGCGTGGCGCGTGAACATCAAAGCGGTCAACACCAGCGTGTCGCCGACATCGGTGATCAGGTGCGCGGTGTGGAGGCCGAGCAACACCCAGAGCATAGAGCCGTAGGCATTGGTGTCCCAATAGATGTTGAGGGCTGGAAACTCGAACCAGCGCACGACAAGGGGCACGATCCCGAGTAGTGACATTACCACGAGGCCAATGCGCACTGGCACCATCGCGCAGGCCTCAGCATAGCGCTTTAATATGTGGTTGGGCACCAGGCTGGCAAGCAGCAAAAGCGTCACGATGGTGCCCGGCCAGTGGTTCGGCGCTGGCGCGCTCAATGGCCATTGGGGTGACAGGTAGGCGAGGTAAAGATAACTTCCCGCCGCGAGCGCGAATCCCATGCCTTCGAGCGCCATGAACGCGAGAGTGCCCCACCAGGTCGGGGTGCGCGGTCCGTGCGCGAACGTCGGGAGCTCGGAAAGATCGACGGCAGGCCGCTGTTTCATTCCTCGTCCTCCGCACCGCCTCTCGGCCAGAACCAGCCGACCAAAGTGATGGCGATCGGTCCCGCTCCCCAAACCACTGCCCATGGGCTGAAGATCGAGTAGAGAAAGGTACCCCCGACTGCGAGGGCGGCGAATAGCGGCCAGATCGACGGCGTCGGCGACTTTTCGCGCACGTCGGGATGTGCCTCCGCCACGGTTGAGATGACCAGTTCGCGTGCATCAACCCGAAGCCCCGTTGCTACCGGAACCGTGACGCGTTCGGCCCATAGCGGCTCGACGTGCGTTACGACCGGAATGCGGGCGAAATTGTAACTCGCCGGCGGCGATGACGTCGCCCATTCCAATGTGCCTGCATTCCATGGGTTGTCGCCGGCGGGGGCGCCCCTCAAGGAGCTGTGCACCACATTTATGGTGAAAAGCGCGAAGCTCACGAACAGGACAACCACGCCCGCAGTTATGAACAGATTGATGTCACCCCAACCGAGCTCCGCCGGATAGGTGTATACCCGTCGCGGCATGCCCCAGATGCCGACTATATGCATCGGGAAGAACGCCGCATTGAAGCCGATGAAGGCAAGCCAGAAATGCCAGCGCCCGAGGCGCTCGTTCATCATCCTGCCGCTGATCTTGGGAAACCAGAAATAGGCGGCACCCAGCAAGGGAAATACCGACCCGCCGATGAGCACATAATGGAAATGCGCGACCACGAAATAGGTGTCGTGAACTTGCAGGTCCAACGGCACAGAAGCCAGCATGACACCGGTCAGACCACCGGCGACAAAAATGAAGAAGAAGCCGAACACGAACAACAGCGGCGTCCTGATGATCGGCCGACCGTCCCAGAGCGTCGCCAGCCAGCAGAATATCTGCAGGCCGTTCGGAATGGCGATCAACATGCTCGATGCGGTGAAGAAGCTCGCGCCGAGCTTGGGCAGACCGGTGGTGAACATGTGGTGGACCCAGAGGCCGAATGACAAGAACCCAATGGCGATCAGCGACAGCACCAGCCCCAAATACCCAAGCACCGGGCGCCGTGCGAAGGCGGCGATGATCGAGGAGACCATCCCGGTCGCCGGCAGGAAAATAATGTAGACCTCGGGATGGCCGAAGAACCAGAAAAGATGCTGGAAGAGCAATGCGTCGCCGCCTTCGACGGGATTGAAGATGTGGGTGCCGACCAGCCGGTCCAGGATCAGGAACGTCGAGGCGATCATCACCGCCGGCATCGCGAACACGACCACGAAGGAGGTGACCAGCATCGCCCAGACGTAGAGCGGGATCTTGTCAAGCGACATGCCGGGGGCGCGCTGCTTCAGAACCGTCACGATGGTTGCGACCGCGACTGCTAGTGCCGAGACCTCGGTGTAGGTGATCATCTGCGCCCAGACGTCGGCGCGCTTGCCTGGTCCGAATTCGGGACCAGACAGCGGCACATAGGCGAACCATCCAACATCAGGCGCCATGTTGAGCGCGAATGACACCCAGGCGAACATGCCTCCCGACAGGAAGATCCAAAAGCTGAAGGCGACAAGGCGCGGAAACGCGATATTGCGGGTGCCGACCATCAGCGGCACAAGGTAGATGCCGCTCGCCTGCACGATCGGCACGGCGAACAGGAACATCATCGTCACGCCATGCATCGTGAACAACTGATTGTAGAGGTCCGGCCCGATCAGCCCGCGCTCGGGACCCGATAGCTGGACGCGCATGGCGACCGCGCTCAGCCCACCGAGGCATAGGAACACGAAGGCGGTGATCAGGTAGCGCCGCGCGACGATTTTGTGATCGACGGTCGAAAGGGCGCCGATGATGCCAGGTGCGGTCTGCCACGTTCGGGCAAGCCAGCGGTCAAGGCTGTCATCGTCGAGGCCAGTGTCGCGCGGGCCGTCGCGCTCAGTGGCCAAGTTGCCTTCTGAGGCCAAGTCGGGTTTGTGGGTGGAGCCACGTTCGTGAGCGAGGTCGGCGCTGCTCATCTTAAGCCCTCAAGATAGGCGACGATCGCGTTCAACTCGTCACCGTTCAGATCCACCACTGGCATATGGGCGCCCGGCTTGATCCCCTGCGGATCGGCTATCCATGCCGCAAGGTTGCCGCGGCTCATCGTCAGCGTTCCGGCTGCGAGCGTTTGCCTGCTGGCGACGTGGGTCAGATCGGGGGCAACCGTGCCGCCGGCGATGGTGCCGCCGATCTTGTGGCACATCACGCAGGGCCGCTTGAGGAACAGGTCATGGCCGGCTTTCGCCTCTGGCGAGGCAGGCGGGGCGGCCGGCCTCAACTGGTCGTTCAGCCAGGCCTCGAAAACGGGCCGAGGCTCGGCGATTACGAAGGTGCTCATATTGGCATGCTGAGCACCGCAGAACTCGGCACATTGGCCCCGATAGACGCCGGGCTTGTCCGCCTTGAGATCAAGAACATTCTCGTGGCCCGGAATGAGGTCCAGTTTGCCGGCCAGATTCGGCACCCAGAAGGAATGGATGACGTCGGTCGAGGTGAGAATGAACCGCACCGGCTCGCCTGTCGGGATGTGGATCTCGTTGGCGGTCGTCAGGATGCGGTTCGGCTGGCTGTTTTCATAGCGCACCTCCCACCACCACTGATGCCCGGTCACGCGGATTGTCAGCGCCGCATCCGAGCCGATGGCAGCGAGCGTCCTGTTGGCGAAGAAACTCAACAGCGTTAGCCCGATCAGGACCACTGCGGTGGCCCCGAGCGCCGCAAAGACAACTCGCGTCTTGTGGCGCTCGGAAGTGGCGTCGAGGACAAGCGGATCTCCGATCGGTCGTGCGCGCCGGATCAGCGTCATGATCAGCACGATCATCACCAGGAGCCAAACCACGGTGCAGAGGGCGGTGAAGAACCAGATCAGCCAGGCGAGCTCGCCCGCTGCCGGGCCCTTCGGATCGAGGGCGGATTGCCAGCCACTGCATCCTGCAAGGGGCAGAATGGAGGCTGCGCCGCACATTGCCCAAACAAAGCGTCTCACGGCGACTTCCCCAGTGTCGCGGCATTTGGCAGGCGATTTTCGGAGGGATGCACCATCATATCGTCGTCGCGCCCTGGCGCGGCGGAGGAGGGTACGTTGCCGCTCAGCGAGCGGACAAAAGCGGCAAGCTCCCAGATCTGATCGTCGGGGACCCTGTCACGGAAGCTCGGCATCCCGTTCGGGCGCCCGTCTCTGATCGTGGCGTGGATGCTTTCGATCGAACTGCCGTAAATCCACTTTTCGTCCATGAGCGCTGGTCCCATGCCGCCACCGCCATTGGCATGGCATCCGGAACAGTTGAACCAGTTGAACAGACGTTTGCCCTGGCTAAGATGGAACGCGTTTGCCTCGAACGCCGCTGCCTTGTTGTCGGACGGGGACGGCCGCTGGCCGCCGGGCGCGAGGGCAGTGACCGGCGTCGGTTGCTCGCCCGAGCCGAGCGCAGACTGAGGGCGGGTGTCGCGTTCCTCGCGTTGGCATCCGGCAATGGCGAGCATTGCGAACAACAGCGAGGGAAGGCCGCGGTTCATGTCACGGCGCTCCAGCAGTATCGAGCCGGGGCATGCCGTACTGCGCCAGAATGGCGTTGATCTCGGCGCGGTGCTTTGCAAGGGCAGCGTCCACTTCGCCGCGCAGCACATTATCCTCGTGGCGCACGCCCATTGAGATGTCGTAGATCATCGGCAATCGCGGACCGTCTATCCGCGGTTCAACCGGCGTAATCCGCAGCGCCACCTTCTGTCTGGCGGCAAAGTAGCCGGCCAGCGGGCCCCAGACGACGGCCATATCGATCTCGCCGCTCGCGACCGCTTCGATGATGCGCGCCGGAGGGTTCGGCGCAGAATAGTCGCCATAGACCGGGAAGCCGATGAGATGGCCGACGATCCCGCGGCGCCCGAGCGCCTGGGCGGGTGGGGAGTTGGCGCCATCATCGCCGATCAGCTGGACACCGATGCGCAGATTACGCAAGCGAGGATCGTTGAAGGACCTGACTTCCGGCGCCTCCTTGCGCGTCACGAAAACGTAGGACGAGCGGTAATAAGGCGCGGTGGTGCGCAGCATTTCGAGATTGGCGGGCGTGCCGGGCACGAGATCACACAGACCGGCCTTCAACGTGTTGCGGATGAAGCCGCGGCGCTGCGCCCACCAAGTATAGGAAAGAGTGGCTCCAAGTTCCCTGGCGACAATCCCCGCGATCTTGTTTTCAAAGCCTTCGCCGCCAGCGTTGGAGAAGGGCATGTTGTTGGGATCGGCGCACACCCGCAGCTCGCGCGCGTTCGCCAGGGCGGCAACAAGGGAAAAGGCCAGCGCGCCGACTGTCGCGATAGAATGCCGGGAACGCATTCTCCCCCGTCGCGCAGGCCCGCCGATCGCTTCAAGGCAGCCGGAATACATACAGCGTACCTCCCGGCGTGGTTACGTCCTTCAGATCTTTCATGACGTTGGCGAAGCCGAGCGCAGCGCTGGCGTCGCGCGGGTCGAGATCCCCCGACACGATGGCACCTGCCCAGCCGCCGACACCCGACAGGATCGCGACATATTGGTGCCCGTCGGGACCGCGATAGGTGATCGGCTGGCCGATGATGCCGGAAGAGGTCTTGAACTGCCAAAGCAGTTTCCCGGTCGTTGCACTCACCGCCTTGAACCAGCCTTCCATGGTTCCGTAGAACACGACGTTGCCGGCCGTAACGACGGCACCGCTCCACACCGGAAAGTTCTCCTCCAGGATCCACGCCGGCTTGGCGGCAGCGACATCCCAGGCGGTGAAGACACCGCGATGTCCACCCGGCCCGGGTATCATGCGGACATTCATGCCGACATAGGGCGTGCCGGCGATGTAATTCACCTCGACGCCTTCTTCGTCCATGCACAGATTGTTGTGCGGGATGTATAGCAAGCCGGTCTTGGGCGAGAACGCCGAGGGCTGCCAATCCTTCAGGCCGGATGCGGTCGGGCAGATGTTGCGTACGACCTTGCCGGTGCCGGTCTCTTTCTCGGGATTTGCACTCAGCCGGCCTGTCTTGAGGTCGACTCCCTTGCTAGAATTGACAGGTCCGAATGGCACCGCGGACAAGACCTCGCCTGTCGTGCGATCCAGCATGTAGACATAGCCGTTGCGTTCCGGCCGGACGAGCACCTTGCGGGGCTTGCCCTGCCAGGTCATATCCAGCAGCACCTGCTCGTTGATGCCGTCGTAGTCGTGCAAATCGTGCGGGGTCCACTGATAGAACCACTTCGCAGTGCCGGTGTCCGGATCCCGGGCAAAGATCCCGGACGTCCACTTGTTGTCGCCTGGGCGCAGGTCGGGATTCCAGGGGCCGGGATTGCCAGTGCCATGGAAGATCAGGTCCAGATCCGGGTCATATGAGATCCAGCCCCACACATTGCCGCCGCCGATTTTCCAGGCGTCCGGCGGCCACGATGTGACGCCGAGATCCTTGCCCTTGTCCATGTCGTAATGCGGCTTGAAGTCGGGGCCGATCAGAACCTCGGCATCCGGGCCGGTGCTGTAGGCGGTCCAGATGACATGCCCGTCGTCGGCGTCAAGCGCCTTGATCCAGCCGCGCACGCCCATTTCGCCGCCGGAATTGCCCACCAGAACTTTGCCCTTAACCACCAGCGGCGCCATGGTGATGGTCTCGCCGATATTGATGTTGCCGATATGGGTGTTCCAGACCGGTTTGCCGGTAGCCGCGACGACCGCGATCGTGTGTCCGTCGAGCGTGTTGAAGTAGATACGCCCGTTGGAGAAAGCCGCACCTCGGTTGACCACATCGCAGCAGGCAACACCCTGCGCGGCAGGCTCGGGATTCGGCTCGAACTTCCACTTCATCGGCGCGCCGGGTCTGGCGAGATCAAGCGCATAGAGAATATTGGGAAAAGGCGTTACGATATACATCGTGTCCCCGACAACCAGCGGCGCAGCCTCCTGGCCCTTGTTCACGCCGGTCGAGAAGGTGAAGGCGACCTGCAGGGTCTTGACGTTGTCTTCGGTGATTTCAGCGAGTTCGCTGTAGCGGGTAGAGGCATAGTTCTTCGCCGGCATCGTCCACTGGCCGTCTTCGGGTGGAGCCGCTGCAGCAGGCGGCCTTATGGCAGGCTCCGCCGGCTGGGCGACCGCTCCGGCCACGAGCGCCAAGCCCGCCAGCAAGGTCCAGCCGATCACCCTCATTTTGGTGCGACCAACTATCCTGGCCATCGCCCTGTATCCCCTTTGGGAAAGAGACTGACCTTCGCCATCGCCTGTTGCGCCTGTCTCATTCGTGCATCGAGCCGCCGACCCCAGCGCCGAGCTCCGCTGCTATGTCCGCCTCGCTTCCGGCACATAATGGATGTCCCCAGCCGGAAGCGCTCTTCCCGCCGGGGTCGAGATCATAGACAATGGCGTCTTTGCGATTTGGATTGACGCCGGCCGGCACGTTGTCCAGTCCAAGCGCAGCGCGCGTGCGCCAGGCGACATTGTGATCGGCACAGGAGGAATCGCCGCTCACGCCAAGTCCCCCGACGATCCCTTTTTCATCGTAAAGCGCCAGACCGCCGCCAAATGCGACTATGCCCCCGACGAGCTTTCCCGTCAGCGGGTCGCTGGAACTTCCAAATGTCGTAGGATTGCCGCCATAAGCGGCCGCCTGGTTGACAGGGTTGGTGGCCTGCAGGCCGAACAGGGCTCCGCCCGGCTGGACCGCGGCATAGAGGTTAGCGGTCGAAAGGGCCATGTGGGCGAGGCTGAGCCCGTTGGCCGTGCTGGCCTTTTCGGCTGCAACCAGGCGGCTGCCGGGCCATTGGGCGTCGGGCGTGGGACCGCTGAAGGCGACGGCGCAGACCGCCCCGTCGCGCGCCACAACCGCCGCCCATTCATGGGTGTCAAAGCCGCCATTGCGGGGGCCGCCGCTCGCCCTAACGCTCGCCTTGAGGGCGCTGAGCAGTCTGCCATGGTCAGCAGGGCACGGCGCCTGCGCCCAGGCTTTTTGCTCGACGTAGCTGATCGTCAGCAGGAACAAACCCAATGCTACTGAGGCAGTCCAGTGACGATCCATTGCCCGCGCCGCATTTATTGAACTCTCCCTAACGCATGGGAGGCGCAGAAGTGCCAAACGTCATGAAATAAAATGCAAGATTGGTTGGCTCGGAAGCAGCGCCCTTGCGTTCGAACATTGGAACGGTTCTGCGCCGCTCTCTGTTGAGCCCAGATTGGCATCTCCGGAAGAAAGCGAAATCAGCTTCCTAGCCGCCGCCCATCGCAATGCTCTCGCGCAAGCCGCTGCTCGCCGATCGGCCAGAAGGATCGACTACCATCGACCAGATGTCTGCAGATCTTGAGCCGCCCCTCTCAAGGGGCAAATCCGAATGACTGGCTGCCGCAATAGCGCCGAGATGGTTGGGGGGCCTCGAGGGCCGCTGAACGTTGGCCGAAAATTGTGTTGGTCAGGTGTTTCGAGCGGCGGCAGCGTGCGTGATGCACAGCGTCCCCATCACTTTCGATGCCAAAACAGCCTACGGCGCATGGCACCGTTAGGTGAGAGATGCCTGCGGGGACTGTTCCACCTAACATAGGCATACTCGGCGCAGTCGCTCCTCGGTCTCGAGGTCGCGATGATGATCTGCGACAGCAAATGCGAGAGGCCGTGCTAGCCAACGCGAATTGGATCGTGCGCGCTTCCGGTCAGCGAGTGGAGGAACCTTTCATCGGAGGCGAAGTTGACCGGCAATGACGAAGCTATCCGACCTGGGCCCCCGGATTCCGGCACGAAACACGGCCCGGTTAAGGACGAGCGCGAACATTTCTATGAATGCTCCTCGTGTGGTCAATTGGTTGACTCTCGCGAGCTTCGACAGGTCATCTGGCATGAGCAGCCAGGGCACGAGCCGGTGGAAGTGGACGAGTCGCAGCCTGGAGGATCAAATGGGCGAGCCGGAACAGGGTTTTTCCAGGAAGCTCCGCGAGCGTATCAGATCGCGCTTGCCCCGCGCTATGGTCCGCGCTGGCCGGCCGCTCTACGGTCAAGCGCAGCTGCCTGACGCAGC
Source organism: Mesorhizobium sp. WSM4813 (assembly GCF_055811555.1). Classification (NCBI taxonomy): domain Bacteria; kingdom Pseudomonadati; phylum Pseudomonadota; class Alphaproteobacteria; order Hyphomicrobiales; family Phyllobacteriaceae; genus Mesorhizobium; species Mesorhizobium sp. WSM4813. The sequence goes on along the minus strand of NZ_JBVVQU010000052.1, from coordinate 13,532 downwards.
CCAGCATGAAAGGAAGTGACCTAGGACAATCCGCTAACAAGCCTTTTTGCCCAGCTTGCAATTGTGAGCCCGCACGCTATGCCGGCACAGTCGGCAAACCAGTCGAACAATTCCATGTCGCGTCCTATCATTGGCATTCCCTGAAGGATCTCGATCGCCGCGCCGGTAAGAGCAAGAAAAATTATCAGTCTTGCCCTGTGCTCTGGCCAACCGAAACTGCCGATTGCCGCCAACACCGCGAACGCTGCGGCGTGATTGAGCTTGTCATCATGAGAGGTGAAGCCCAAGCCGAAATTCTGCAAAAGCCACGCGGGCGAAAGCGCGAGCAGGAGGACACCTGCCAGCGTGACCAGAAAAGCAGTCCTTGCCGCGATGGGAAAAGATCTTGCCCGGAACAAATGAGGTCAGTCCTTCATAGAACTCAGCAGGCCCGGCGCATAATCCGCACCGGAGCTGGCAGGATTTAGCGAGCTACGCAAGAGCCAGATTTGTGTCTGGTCGTCAGCGTTTAATGCGGCAGCATCAGGGCGGGTTGCCAACCACCCGGGAGCTGATGGTCGGTTGCTCAACCCGCCTGAACCTGTGCACGAGGGCGACCCCCTGGCCAAGGCGATCATCGAGACGGTCGAGCGGCTAACCCGATGCCCAGAACGAAGCTACTCCTCGTCACTGAAACCCAGCAGCGATCCATGGCGTATGTGGCTGTGATCGCCACGAAGATGCTTGACACGCAGCGGTCAGCCTCACGCCGGTTCCAGGCATCGCCTAACGTTTCGATTTCCATGAGAACGGAATAAGAACAAATTCCGGCTTCCGGTCAAGCCGTCTTGACGATCGCCAACCCAGAGCCAGATGTCTCGAAGAGATGAAGCTGAGCAGGACCAATAACCCCGGAACCGGCTGCAAGGGCATGCGGCACGATGGCCCAGTCGACGGTTAGTCGGAGCATTTCATCTAGTCTAACGGCCCAGTCTGCTGGCAGACCTTCGATGCGCGCGATCTGAGGCAAGTGTTCCATCATGCCGAGCCTGATCACCAGCCGTTTCCGGTAGAACAGTAGACCCTCCTATTGGTTAGGGAGAGGGCATATGGGTCTGGTTTTTACTGGCGAAGAGGGAACCACTGAGCGGTTCGAGTTGGTGCTTGAAGCCTTTGATGGAACAGAGCGTGTCCTCGTCGTGACATCGACCGAAGCCGTCGAAGATTTCGGCTTGGATGCAGTCCGTGAAATGGCATCTAAAAAATACGATGCAGGGCAGTTCGACGAAATCGGCCGCGTCAGAGTTCTGACTAGCGACCTGCAAGGTAATAGCCCGCCACCGTGAGGCCAGCGTGGCTCGCTGATGCCCAGACGAGTCTACTCAACAGCGAAGCGTGGCGTATGTGGCTGTGGTCGCCGCGCAAACGCTTGATGCGGAGCTTGACGCCAGGAGCGACCTACTGCGTCGCCGGCCGCTTCTTCATGGCCTCGGGCGGCGGCCCGGCATGTTCCTGGACACGCTTCCACAGTCGTTCCCGCATTTCGCGGCCCAGGGTGATGAACGCCGAACCGACTATTTCCTTGTGCCGAGTTCCGCTAAAAGCGCGAATGCCACCTTGCCTGGCTCACGCTCGACGCCGAACAGCTCAAACTCGCCTTCTGTGAAGCTCTTGGTCTTCAGCCACTTCGACGTCGGGCCGCTGCGATATTTGGTGTCGGCGCGCTTCGAGACGATGCCCTGGAGGCAGGCCCGGTCGGCGAGATAGAAGATCGCCTTTGGGTCATCAGGCATCGCCTCGCTGAACTGGATCCGGCTGTTTGGCTTGATGATGCCGAAGAGGATTTCGCAGCGCCCCTTGCAGCCGATTTCACTCAGATCGTGGCCATTCAGGTGCAGGATATCGAAGGCGCCGAGATACATGGCATAGACCCCATGCCTGGTGAACGACTGAAAGCCCGCCGTGCGGAAAGGTGCGGTGGGTTTTTTTGTCTCCGTCCGGCGGCCGAACCAGGACGTTTGAATCGCGCAGCACTGGTACCTCCCAATGAACGGCTGCAGACGGCCCGATGCACCGATCGGCCCGCGTCCTCTCCCTCAGGACGCGGCTTTCTTGCCTACACGGAACACCAGGCGCGGGTGCGCGTTTCGCCTTAGTAGCCAGACCGCCCCAAGGTGACGACTGGAAGCCGATTTGGATGGCTACCGCTCGCAAATCATCAGAGGACGCTGGCGTTCGCATTTTCACCCGAATAGGTCTTGCGTTGGGATCAGTTCGCCGCGCCGACCCGCTTGCGCTCCCGGGTTTCCAGCAGCTTCGTCAGCCAGTCTGGATCCATCTCCGGCACGGAGGAGAGAAGCAGTTCGGTATACGGAGCATGCGGCGGCGTCAGGATTTCGGTCTTGAGCCCCTGCTCGACGACTTTGCCTTGATGCATGACAACAATTTCGTCGGCGATTGCCCTCACCGTCGCGATGTCGTGCGTGATGAAAATGTAGCTAACTCCGAATTCTTGTTGCAGCCGCATAAGAAGCTTCAGGATCTCTTCCTGTACGATCTGGTCGAGGGCTGAGGTCACCTCGTCGCAGATGATGAGCTCCGGATTAGCAGCCAGCGCCCGGGCAATGCAGATGCGCTGCTTCTGACCGCCCGAGAGTTCGCTCGGCAGACGATCGAGGAAGCTTTCGTCCATCTCGATCATGTGCATGAGTTCGCCAACGCGGCGGTCGCACGCCGCCCCTTTGAGGCCGAGATAGAACTCGAGTGGCCGGGAGATGACTTCCTCGACGGTCTGACGCGGATTGAGCGCGTTGTCAGGCATCTGGTAGATCATCTGAATGCGGCGCAGAATGTCTTTGGGCCTCTCTTTCAGTGTTCTTGGCAGACGATGCCCCGCAAATGAGATCGAGCCCGAGACCGGCGGCAGCAGGCCGGTGATGACGCGGGCGAGCGTTGATTTACCGGAACCAGATTCACCAACGACCGCTACCGTCCGTCCGCGCGGCACCTTGATCGATACATCCTGCAGAACCTTGACTTTCCCTGCGTAGGCGGCGGTGATGTTATCGATCGTGAGCAGATGGTCCGCGGCCGGCACTTCGGGTTTGGCTAGCTTTCGCACCGCCCAGAGCGTCCTCGTATAGTCTTCGGCCGGCGCCGCAAGCATCTGGCGTGTTTCGGCCTCCTCCACAGTACGGCCATGGCGCAGAACCATGATCCGGTCCGCCATCTGCGCAACCACGGCCAGATCATGCGTGACGTAGATCGCGGCAGTGTTGAATTCTTCGACAATCTGGCGGATCGAGGCGAGGACCTCGACCTGTGTGGTAACATCCAGCGCCGTCGTCGGCTCGTCGAAGATGATCAGGTCGGGCCGGCAGGCCATAGCCATCGCCGTCATAGCCCGCTGCAACTGCCCTCCTGAGACCTGGTGAGGATAGCGGAAGCCGATGGTGTCCGGATCCGGCAGGTGAAGACGCCGGTAAAGTTTGATGGCATCCCGATTCGCTGCCTCGCGACTGGCGATCCCGTGCGCCACGACCGTTTCGACGGTCTGATCGAGTAGCCGATGGGCCGGGTTGAAGGAAGCGGCCGCGCTTTGCGCGACATAGGCGATGCGCGAGCCTCGGAGCCGCCGCCGTGCGGTTTCGGTCATGGCGAGGAGGTCGACCCCGTCGAACAGGACGGATCCTTGCGTGATCCGGCAGCCTGGCTTGGCATATCCCATCGCGGCAAGCCCAATGGTAGACTTTCCGGCGCCGGACTCGCCTATGAGGCCGAGAACCTCACCGCGCTTTAGCGAGAGATCCACGCCGCGAACGATTGGATACCAGCGCTCGTCGGAAAACCCTTCGACGTGAAGGTTGCGAACGCTGAGGAGTTTTGTTCCCTTTTCGCGTTGGCCAGAATTCTTACTTTTCATCGCGCAACCCGCTTGTCACGTGCAAGAACCAGTCGACAACGAAATTCACCGACACCGTGAGAAGGGCAATCGCGCCTGCCGGCAAGAGCGGAGTGATGTCGCCATAGGTGATGAGGGTGGCGTTTTCCCGCACCATCGAGCCCCAGTCGGCTGTCGGCGGCTGGATGCCGACGCCGAGAAAGGAGAGCGCGGCGATGGTGAGGAAAACGAAACAGAAGCGCAGGCCGAATTCCGCGATCAGCGGCGGCAGCACGTTGGGCAGGATCTCCTTGGTCAGAATCCATCTTGGCCCTTCGCCACGCAGTTGCGCGGCTTCGACATATTCCATGACGGCAACATTCAGCCCGACCGCGCGCGCCAGCCGGAATACGCGGGTCGAATCGAGCAGGGCGATGATGAGGATCAGGCTGGTGACCGACGAACCGAAAATGGATAGCAACATCAGCGCGAAGATGAGGCTCGGGATCGACATCAGCACATCTACCGCGCGCGACAGAATCTGGTCGAGCCACCCCCGGTACATCGCGGCCAGCAAACCGAGCGTGACGCCGACCGCGAAGGACAGAAGCGTAGTCGCGAAGGCGATGCCGATCGTATTGCGCGCGCCATAGATCAGCCGGGTGAGCACGTCGCGACCGAGTTGGTCGGTCCCGACGATGAACTCCTGGCTCCAAGGCGCGAAAGCCTCGGTGAAAACCTGCGTTTCTCCGTACGGCGCTATCCAGGGCGCTAACAGCGCGACGAAGACATAGCCAAGGATGACCACGATGCCGAACCAAGCGCTGAATGGAGCCTTTTTGAGTGCGGTTTTTACCCGGGAGGCGCGTGTGCGCCTCTGTCTCGGAACCGCCACGACATGTTCGGTGCTGGTCATCGCGGATGCAAAAGCCTCGGATTGGTGGCGATGGAAATGATGTCGGCGGTCAGGTTGAGCAGGATGTAGGTTGCTGCGAAGATTAGGGCGCAGGCTTGCACGACCGGAACATCCCTGGACTTCACCGCATCGACCATCAATTGGCCGATGCCGGGATAGACGAACACCACCTCGACGACGACCACGCCTACGATGAGATAAGCGAGGTTGAACGCAATTACCGTGACGATAGGCGCCCAGGCATTGGGCAGGGCGTGTCTGAGAACGATTGCCATCGGCGACATTCCCTTGAGCCGCGCCATGTCGATATAGGGGCTTGCCAGCATGTTGATAATCGCAACGCGCGTCATACGCATCATATGGGCAACAATCACCAGCGTGAGGGTGATGGACGGCAGCGCTGCGCGCCAGACGTGCTCCCAGAACGGCGTTCGGTCGCTGATGTTCGCCAGTGTCGGAAATTTGGGAACCAGGTTCAGGACCCAGTTGATCGAAGCCGCGAGCCACTCGGGCAGGGATTGTGCGAATTCGGTTCCAATGAACGTGTCGCGCGAGATGATGAGATAGGCCAGCATATAGGCGACGAAGAATTCGGGGAATGAAATCGTCGTCAGCGTCACCGTGTTCACCACACGGTCGAACCAGCTATTGCGGTAGAGAGCGGCGAGAATGCCGAGTCCCAGCGCGAGTGGAACCGCTATAAGGGCGGTCATCACGGCAAGGAACATCGTGTTGTACAGCCGGGGCGCAATGATCTCGGCGACTGTGCGCCGGTAGCCGGTGCGGCTTGCGAAGGAAGAGCCGAAATCCCCCTGCACGATCTGCCCGACCCAGGCGAAATAGCGCTCAACCGGCGGACGATCGATGCCGATCTCGCGCTGGAATGCGGCGACCGTCTCGGGCGTCGCGGATTGCCCGAGCATCGCCTTGGCGAAATCGCCCGGAAGCATGGCAATCGCCGAAAAGATGATGATGGTGACGATGAACAGCGTGATCAGGCCGAGACCCAGGCGCTGCAGAACCGTCCTAACGACCGGATTCATGGGCGGTGCCTTCGAGCGTTTCCCCTGAAAAGAGCGAACCGCCCGCGGCGCGGGCGGTTCTCGCCGGGCGAACGTCACGCGTTGGCTACCCACCAGCGCTCGGCCATCTTCAGTCCGTCATTCTCCCAGTTCGGCGCCAACTCGCCGTGCGCCAGTTTCTTGGACTTGGCGCTGACAAAATTGTTGAAGACCAGGATGATGGCGCCGCCGTCGTCATGCGTCAACTGCTGCATTTCGGCATACATCGCGGAGCGCTTGGCCTCGTCGGTCTCCGCGCGTGCTTGGATCAGCAGTTCGTTGAAGCGGGCATTTTTCCAGAACGTCTCGTTCCAGCTGGAATCCGCCGAGTAGGCCTGCGTGAACATCCAGTCGGCCGTTGCACGACCGCTCCAATAGGAGGCGCACCACGGTTTCTTGAGCCAGACATTGTCCCAATAGGCGTCCTCGGCCTCGCGCACCACATTGACATCGATGCCGCATTGGGCCGCCGTCTCGCGGATGAGGGCGGCTGCGTCCACGGCGCCGGCGAAAGCGGCGTCGGCGACGGAAAGGTCGACCTTGAGATTTTCCATACCCGCTTTTTTCAGATGGAAGCGCGCCTTTTCAGGATCGAACTTGTGCTGCGGCTCCGGATTGATGGCGAACTTGATAGCCGGTGCGATCGGGTTGTCATTCCCAACGGTTGCATGGCCAAGGAAGATCTTCTGCGCGATTTCCTCGCGGTCGATCGCCCATTTCAGGGCCATGCGCACATCGGGGTTGTCGAATGGGGCAACCGTCACGTTCATAGGCAGCGTGTAATGGCCGTAGCCGGTGACCTCAAGGATATCGATATTCGGCTTGCGCTTCAGCATGCCGAGCGTTTTCAGGTCGGCGCGGCCGATATAATCAACCTCGCCGGTTGACAGCGCGGCCATACGCGCGGCGAGGTCCGTAATGGCGATAAACTCCACCTCGTCCAAATAGGGTTTGCCGTTCTTGAAGTAATTGGGATTGCGCTTGAGCTTCGCCGAGACGCCTGGCTGGAAGTTCTCAAGCACGAAGGCGCCGGTCCGGACGCCCGATTCCCAGTCGGCCTTTCCGTCCTTGGCAGGCATGACGACAAGGTGATAGTCGCTCATGATGTAGGGAAAGTCTGCATTCCCGCTGTTTAGCGTGAAAACGATCGTTTCCGGGCCGTCCGCCTTGATGTTAATCACCGATTCGAGCAGCGACTTCGCCGCCGATTTGGTGTCGGCTCCCATGTGATATTGCATAGAGGCGACCACGTCGTCCGCCGTGATGGTCTTGCCGTTGTGGAAGGTCGCACCTTTGCGCAGCTTGAAGACCCATGTCGTCGCGTCGTCCGAGGTCTCGAAGCTCTCGGCAAGGTCTGGCTGGATGCTGCCTTTCGCGTCGACCTCGGTCAGGCTGTTGGACATGGCACCCGAAAAGGCGGTTTGCGTGAAGGTATCGGGATAGCCGGCCGGATCGATCGAATCGGTCGTCGCGCCATGCGCCATGCCGAGCTTGGCGAAGCCGCCCTGCTTGGGTGCGGCCCGCGCCACGCTCACGAAGAGCATATCTGCGGCGGCGACCGTCAGGCCTGCCGCCAGCCCTAGATGGATGAAATCACGGCGCGAAACCTTGCCGCGGCCGATCAGGTTTTGCGCCAAGCGCAGTTTATATTCAGATTCCGACACTGCTTCCTCCCATTGCGGATTTCCCGCATTCTTGTTGTTCGCATTTACCGAGCAGATCTGGCGGATTCAGGCGATTTGCCTCCTTTCGATTTTTCCGCGGTTCGACGCAAATCTTACGCCGTTACATAGATTTCACCAGCTTCCACCGTGACCGGGAATGTTCGGGCACGTACGCCCGGATCGACCAGGGCCGCACCGGTTTTTATGTCGAATTCCCAACCGTGCCAGGCGCAGCGCACGATCTCGTTCTCGCGGTGATAGATGAATTGCGCTTGGTCGACCGGCGCCGTGGTTCCGCATTGCGGTCCCTCGCAAAGCGGAGCGCCGCGGTGCGGACAAACGTTCAGCAAGGCATGGAATGAATCTCCGATGCGGAAAACCCCGACTGAAAGGCTGCGGATTTTGGCGATGTAGGGAGCCCCGGTCTCGATTTCGTCGACCCGGCAAATGTATGTCTTCTCAGCCATTGTCTGCTCCCGTCAGGCGGCATTCGCCGCTTGCGTGCGGGGAATGCGTTTATAGACCTCGAGCGCATTCAATCCCATAATCTTGCTCCTCCAGGCAGGCGGGATGTGCAGCGTGTTGGCATCGTCATAATCCCAATGCGGGTAGTCGGAGGCAAACATCAGCGTATTCTCGCCGTCCATCGCTTCGAGAGTGGCCCAGAGATGTTGAACGTTCGCTGGCTGCTCTAGCGGCTGCGTGGAAAAGCGGATGTTGCGCCGGCAATACTCCGAGGGCAGCATCTTCAGCCACGGCGTTTCCTTACGCAGCGCTTTGTAGTCTGCGTCCAGACGCCATAATACCGATGGAACCCAAGCCACGCCGCACTCGATGATCACGAAATACAGATCCGGCCATTTTTCGAAAACGCCATGTGCGATCATGCTTGCCACGTGCGACAAGGCCGACATGTGAAGAATAGCGTGCGTCTCCCAGAAAAAGGTTGTCGGAGCCGGCGCCACCGCGTTCCAATTGATGCCGCCATGGCCGCCCAAGTGAATCGCAAATGGCAGCCCGACTTCGGCGCAAGCCTCGAAAATAGGATGGTAGAACGGATCGCCGTAGGGTTTGACCGAGCCTTGGGAGGCCAGAACCTGTACCATACGGGGATGGTTGCCGAGGCGGCGGATCTCGGCTGCTGCGAGCCTCGGATCCTGCGGCGCGATGATGATGGAGCCCATAAAGCGACTGTCCTTGGGAAGCCATTCGGCGATTTGGTAATCGTTATAGGCGCTGACCAGCGCGCTGGCGTAATAGGGATTTGCCAGCGTGGAGGCTTCGATCGGCTCGTCGCCGGTGAGGATAGCGGCCCCGACGTTGTATTTGTCGAGGTGCTTTTCTTTCATGATGAGATAGTTGTCGGCCTCCGTCTCTGGCCTGACGTCCTTGCGGGAGAAGTCCTGCGGGTGAAACCACGGACGGTGACCGTGCGGGAAGGCGCCTCTCGGACCAGTCTTTTCGCCTTCTGTGAACATGTCTTTCCAGACGCCGGAAAGATAGGGCTCGAGCACCGTCGCGCTCGACCAGTAATTGTGACAATCGCAATCGACTATGAACACCCTATCCAACTCCCTGGCGCGGCAGGCCGGCTAACCCAGCCAGCTTCTTCAATCGCAGCTTCCGCCTTGGCAATTATTTGATCAAGCTCGTGATCTGGGGTAATACGATCGGATTTTTCGATTGCGAGGCGACATGCAGCTGGATCACATCGAGACCTTCCTCGACATCATGGAGTCACGAAATTTTAACCGTACGGCCGATCGGCTAGGGGTCACGCAGTCGACGGTGAGCACCCGCATCAGGAACCTGGAGCAGGCCATTGGTTCGGAGCTCTTCCTGAGGGGACGCGCCGGCGCCGAACCGACTGCGGCGGGGCGACGTTTCGAAGCCTATGCGCGCGCCATGCTCTCGACATGGTCTCAGGCCCGCCATGACGTTCGGGCATTCAACCGGTTCGAGGGCACCTTGCGCGTCGCTGCGCAGGTCGGGATGACACGATCGATATTGCCGGGTTGGGTGGAAACTCTGTTCCAGGTGCTGCCGAACTCGTCAATTCACGTAGAGTCCGACTACTCGCCGCAGATGATTTCTGATTTGAGCTTGGGAAATCTTGATATTGCTGTGGTATACGCGCCCCGATACCTCCCTGAAATCTCCTACGATCCTCTCATGGTCGAAGAATATGTGATGGTGTCTACGACGGCCAGGATGCTGTCGGAGGTCAGCCCGGATATGTATATCCGGCCGGGCTACACGGTCGCGCTTGAAAAAGCCCACGCCGAGGCGCTGCCGCAATTGGCGATAGGCCGTCTTTCGATGGGCTCGGAAACGCTCGCCGAAGCGATGCTGCGGCGCATGGGTGGCACTTGCTATATGCGCAGTGACGACGCTCGGCGGTATACCGCCGAGCGGCCGTCTTTTGTGGTCGAGGGTGCGCCCGCGCTTCAGCAGCCCGTCCACACCGCTATTCTGGCGCGCCGCAAGCACGAGCCGATCATCCGTAGAGGGATTCGCGCGCTCCATCTGGCCGTTATGTCCATGGAAAGCTAGATCGAAATATCCGATTGTAAAGCCGACATCTGCCGCTTTTTTGAAAGTATCCGGGCTGCCATTCTGGTCGGGTCAAGCAGAGTCAAACCATGAACGCGCACGTTCCCTTTTCGACCGCCGATTTCGCTCCAGCGCTGCGTCAACGGCAATGGGCGGAGAACTCAAGACAGTTCGTGCGTTGCCGGGGCGTCATCGATGAGACGCACGACGTTAAAACATTCGTCTTTTCAGCTGCTTCTGGCCACATGTTCAGCTTCAGTGCAGGCCAGTATTTAGTCCTGCACCTGACGATCGACGGCACCCGGGTAACAAGATCGTACTCGGTGTCGTCGCCGCCGACTCGACCGCTCGACCTGCAGATCACGGTGAAGCGGGTGAAGGGCGGACTTGTTTCCAATTGGCTTCACGACAATCTCCGGCCGGGCCACGACATTGAAATCGAAGGGCCGGTCGGACGTTTCAACTTCGACGATCTACCATGCGAGAAGCCGCTTTTCCTTTCGGGCGGCAGCGGCATCACTCCCGTTATGTCGATGCTGCGGACGCTAACCGACCGGGCATCTGGCCATGACATCCGTTTCATTCACTGCGCTCGGACGGCGGACGATATCGCCTTCCGCTCCGAGTTGGAGGCGCTCGCCGCGCGATTCTCCAATGTCGATGTAAGCTTCATTTGCAGCCAGGAAGGTTCGGCGTGGCAGGGCCCTAAGGGTCGGATCGACGGCCCCTTGCTCTTGCGCCTGGCTCCGGACGTTCACCAGCGCACGTCTTACGTTTGCGGCCCCGAGCCGTTTATGCAGACGGTTCGGGCCTGCGTCGCGGAGATCGGCATCGCACCCTCGCAGTACCACGAGGAAAGTTTCGGCGGCGCCGTGGGCAATTCCATGCCTCCTCAATCGGCTGCCGCTGGCCCAACTTGTGTCCGTTTCGCCCGGTCTGGCGTAGAGCACCTGTGTGCGCCTGGAGAGACGCTGCTCGATGCGGCGCGCAATAACGGCCTCTACATCCCTTTCGCATGCCAGCAGGGCATTTGCGGAACCTGCCGGACGATCAAGCTCTCAGGTGACGTCGTGATCGACGACCTTGGAGGACTCAGCCTTGAAGAGAAGGCGGCTGGTTATGTGCTGGCCTGCTGCAGCCGGCCGCAAGGCACCGTTTGCCTCGATCTCTGAGCGACGCATTGAGGACTGATGGCAAAGCCTGGCGCTGCGGGCATGCCGGTGCCTCGTCATAATTGAATTATAGTGGCGCACGAGCCGGTTCCGGCATCGGTGCCTAGCCTTGCGCCAGGCCTTCTGTTGACGGGACCCAATTGCAATCGCTGCTCAGTTCCATGCCGATCACCACGGCCCGCCATGCTAATGGCGCTGTTGCTCGCAACTTCCTTTCAGAGGAAGGCCGCTGTATTGAGAGTGTCCACTTCCCGTAATCGGCGGGAGATCCTGGCCGGCCTTATTGGGTTTGATAGCCGCATCCAGTTCAGTGAGACCATGCCGGGCGACGCCAACGCGATCTATCATCTGATCGACGCGGCCGGCCTGGAAAAGGGATGGTATCGAAGCGTCGGGACAGCAACTGTCGCAGCGGCCCGACTACCAATTGGTTGAAACAAGATCCTTCACCGAAAGCGAGTTTGAACTTCTCGGAGTTGAACGCGAGAGGGGCAAGCTGGCCTTCGCTCTGATGGCCGAGCCGGGGACCCGCAAATATGTCGGCAGCTCTTTCGTCAGCGTCAACCACGAAATGCGCGAGCGGCTTTGGAAACGAGTGCAGGAACAAGCCGGGCCACCGCCCAAGAACATACCAAAGCGGCCGGTCACTCAGTGGGTTAAACCGGGATCAAAGCCCGCGTGCGCGAGGAAGATCTTCGGCACGCGTCGTTGCAGGAACTTCTGGGACGACGATTGGAGGCCGCGCCACATTGAGCGAGGCCGGATTCGCGAAATTCGCAATAAAGCGTACAATCCCTAAGTCGTCCGTACCGAATAGAGGCATTGCGGACGCTTGGGAGATGTCAGTGCTTCCGCCCTAGAGGCAGGAGGGCTGAGATGGCGAAAGCCCAAGTAGGCGCCCAGCTATCGGTTTTTGACTGCGATATCCTGCGCAGCGCCTTCATAAAAACCGTGATCGAAGAGAATATCCCTGAAGATAAGTGGCGGTCGGTTGCCGCGCTTTTGATCAGCGACTTTACCGGGAGCGATGACGTCGATCCTGACTTGCTGGAATGGATCGTGCGCAAGTAGCCAGAGCTACCCAGCCCGTAGGGGATGGCGGGGATATCGCAGTCTCAGACGGATCTGGGCGCGACAGGTCCGCGATGATCGTTTGACACACAGAAAGATTCCGAGGGTGAGCATCAAGGTCAGGGAGGAATGGCAAGAAGTTGCCGACACGCCCCCGGTCGTGCACCATTATGGCCATGGAATCAGCCATAGAGCATAAGACCGACCCTCGAGACGAAGGCGTCGACGCCTATTGCCGAGGCCTGCCGCGCTCAGCGTGCCCATATCCACCATGGAAGCCGCAGCGCTATGAATGGCTGCTTCGATGGGATGAAGCCAAAGAGATAGATCAAGAAGAGTAATTCAACCACACCCTCAGTCATGATGTTCTCGCTGGAACATTCCTTTTGTGCGCGTGTTGGTTTCTGAGCGCGTCGTGCGCTTGAGACAGGAGAAAAGAACTCTCCACGACTACGACTACCACCACGCCAAGCACCGATCAGGGAGCCAATTCCACAACCACCACAACCGATCAGGGAACTGACACGACCACCACCAGCGGCACGAACCCGAACTCGGCCAAGGATTGCGCACCTGGCCAGCAGACTGGCAACGCGCAGGAGGCCGCCTCTGGTCAGCAAGACACGAACGCCAAGTCCGCTGCCCCCGGTCAACTGAAAAAGACCACCGAAGGTTGCTGATTGGCAACGCCATACAAGGGGAAGGCCGGCGCCGCTTGGGAGGGGAGCGATGACGCCGGCCAGGCGGGTAACAGGTCCGCCGCAAGGAATAAGCTAACAGAACTTGCGACCGTGTGATCGCGGAAGGTTTCCATCGATACACGAAGCAGGCGCTGAATCAATTGAACGAGCAGGCCGGCCTACTATGAAAGGTTGCACAAAGCGCCGATGTCGAGGGGCTGAGGAGCGAGGGCCTACCTGACCGAGGGTGCGATTAGGGACCAGCCAACACCCAATGCGAAGCATAGCATGGACCCACCCAATTGCTTGCCTTGACCTTGGGCGAGGTTCTGATTGCCGCCTGACCGCCTGCGCACCGCTCACAGACAGAACCCCGCCTTGTGCGGGGTTTTTGCGTTAGTCGACCGTGAACAATCCGGGCCCTAAGCGGCTTCCGACTTCGGCCGAAGTTGAAGCAGGGCGATCAAGAGCGACAAAAAATCCTTCAGCCACCTGAGCAGGAGGGAGAAGTTGTAGCCGGCGGCGGCCAGGATGGCGTTGAGGGCGTCGCCCTGCT